>USFH01000017.1 GCA_900553925.1 uncultured Clostridium sp. | reverse complement strand
ACTTGGAAACACCGGTCATCAACAGCTACATGATCTGCAAGAACAGTAAGCGGGAACTGTGCCAGTCGATTTTTATGTGATTTCATGCAGAGATCCGAATTGGCCCGCTGATATATGCACGGGCATCGCACCATCGTGCGGTAACATAGGAATTTGTATTTTCGCCCTTACTTCATCGGAATCGTAATGGCTAGCTCCGGATGCTCCTGTATGGTGCTTTCGATCGGCTTGCCATCGTATTCTCCGCTTTTGTAATAGTCACAGCTCACAGGGATGATCGTTACCGAATCCGATGTGTAATCCAGATTACTGATATTCTGGTATAGATCAATACAATACCGATTTTGCTCCTCTACTTCGTTCTGTGAATTCAAGCCGACTTCGATCTCAGCGTCCTGACTGTCGACAAGTTTATATCCCCACAACATATCATATTCCCCGAAACCACCAATATATGGAAATGCATGTTCTTTTGCATCTTCCCCGGTAAATTCATAGTGTAGCGTCATATCCACGCCGGATGGAGCCTTTATAAATTCACCCCATACGGTTCCGATACATTGTACATTTCCCTGCGCATCTCCCTGCTTGATCTCTACCTTTTCACTCTGAAACAGCTCCGTCTTTACCATCAGATTTTGTGTTGTATCCGCTGGAATCGTAAAGGAACACCATCTTTTTTCGATTGATTCTCCGTTTCCTGAGACATTAAAGGAGAAAGAAACCTCCAGTGCCGCTCCGTTCAAATCCGTTCCGGCAAGTTCCTGTGCCAGATAGATCTCGCCTTCATAGACACCATCTCCTGCATATTGAAACTCATTCATCATACAATCGACCCCATTGACACTTACGTGATCGGAGCAATTAAGCGGCGTTGCAATTTCATTTCCATCGACCTTCTTTGCTGTAAATACCAATCTCCTGCCATCCAGATACACATCCTCTACCTCGTAGAGATCTCCGGATACATCTTCTGCAATATCCGACTGAATCAAAGTCTCCGCATCCTTCGCATTCTTCCCAAGTTCAAAAAGAAAATCCTGCCAGATGCCCGGATTTGCAAGCGTGACCGTGCCGCCCGCAAAGAGCAGACATGATGCGGCAACGATAATGGCTCGTCTGATTTTTCTCGTGACCGGATACTTTAACTTTACACCCTTACTTTTTTCCTGTGCTTCCTCCTGTTTCATTACAAGCTGCGCATTTACCGCCTGTTCTACTCTTTTTTTGTATTGCTCGGGTGCCTCTGTGCAAGCCCATTTTTTCAATTCCATTTCCATTTCACTCATAGACGAATTCCTCCTCAAAGCATTTTCGCAGTTGCTTTCTTCCGCGGTTCAACCGGCTCTTCACTGTTCCGACTGGGACATTTATGATACGGGCAATCTCCTTTAGGGAATATTGCTCCACGTAGAAAAGCTCTAACACCACACGCTGTCGTTCCTCTAATGTAAGCAATGCCTGATACACATCCGATTGTTCCAGTTTTAGTCCGATTGTTTCTGATTGTTCCTGCTTTTCCAGCATATCTGACTGTTCCGTCGCATATTCACGTTCTTTGCGGCGTGCAATCTTGTAGCACTCATTCATCACAATGCGCACCAGCCATGTTTTCGCATAGCAGTCTTTCCGCAGAGTGTACAGTTTTTCAAAAGCAATCGTAATTGCTTCCTGCACCGCATCTTCGCAATCCGCATCATTTCTCAGAATTGATTTTGATATTCGGTACAGGCTGTCTGTAGAAGCAAAGACAACCTGCGCAAATTCTTCCTTTGTCACTGCGTACTCCTTTCCGCATTTTCAGGATATTTGTAAAACGTCTTACATAAGTTAGATGCGGTCTGCATAAAAAAGGTTCCGTCTATTTCATTTATTTTAGGTTAATGGTCACTTCAAACACATCACCCTCCATCCGAATCTCCCCAGTATATCCGCAGGCATCTAAGAAACGCCGCACAATTCCAAGTCCCATGCCTCCACCATTTCTGCCGGTTCTCACATCATCTCCTTTCTTGGTCGGATTCCACAATTCTTCCGGTGTGCAGTCCGGGATATGAACTGCCTCATTTCGCACAATCACGGTATCTTTGTCTATCTGAATCTGCACCTCCGTCTCCGGCTTTGCGTATTTGACTGCGTTCGTCACCAGATTATCCGCAATATAGCCGAACATCTTCGCATCCGTCTGCAGCTTCACATCTCCGCAAATTGCGATCGTCAACTTGTTTTTGTCAATCAGATTCTGATACTGTGCAACCTTTTTCTCGAATATCTCCCGGACGGAAAACGCAGATTTTTCACTTTTATCCGCCTCCTGATCCTTCAGATAACAGATCATATTCGTAATCATCGAGTTCATATATGAGACATTTGACAGGATTTCGTCCCGGTAATGTCTGCCCTCTTCTGCCTCGATCAACTGTCCCATATTCTCCGCATATCCGCCGATTGCCATCAGTGGTCCACGAATGTCGTGTGCGATAGCAAGCATCAGTTCCTCATTTTGCTCCTTTCCAAGCAGCTTTGCTTTCTTGTGCCGACAGGCAATCAGCAGCAATAACACTGACCCCAACAGCAAAATCAGACAACCATAAGCTCCAACAGTTAAAATACGGGACATCTGTGGATACCATGTATAGGGGTTTGCATACATTGCCGACAGAACAACATATCCTTTTCCTGTTGTATCATATACACGCTGTCCATACATCAAATAATTTCCACGTAATTTTAAAGCCTCGTTATGTATGCCTTCAAATATTATTACATCCATGGTTTTACTCTCTGTTTTCTCTCCACCCGTAGAATTATATAATTGAACCTGAAAATATGGTTTATTTGCACCGGAAATCATCTCTATCCGTTCATCGACAAATTTCTGAAGTTTATCATCTGCCTTCTGATTTTGGTTTTCATAGATCAGTTCTCCCGTACCAAGTTCATATACCCGGTTCAAAAAGGAAAATCCATCCGTATCCTCCTGTCTGTCTTTGATTTCAATTTTGCTCTCTATTAATCTTTCTTCTGCCCCAAACAATCCCGGATCCGACACTACACTGATTATGTAATCCTGCACAGAGGTCCTTGCATCAGTAAAATAACTGCCTATTTCTATATTTGCTTTTCCGCGTACCCAACTACATACTCCCCAAAATAGCGCAATTGCCAGACAGTTGATTAATATAGCTTTCCAGATCAGATTCCCGCGGTACTTCCGCATTTCCCGCTTCCATCTACCGGTCAGTTTCTTCTTTTTTCCTTTCATATGTTACGCCCCTTTCTTCGGTAACATCTCCTCAATCTTATAACCTTTTCCTACCACTGTTTTGATACATCTGCCTGCACTTCCAAGATGCTTTCGAAGCTTTCGCACATGATTATCTACGCACCGGTCTGTACCCTCATAATCATATCCCCAGATGCCAATTAACAGCCGCTCCCGAAGCAACACCATGCTTTTATTTTCGAGCAGCATCCGAAGCAGAGCGAATTCCTTCGGGGACAGGTCTACTTCTCTCCCTTCTACCGTTACACGATATTTCAGCACATTCATACGGATGTCGTCGCACACCAGCTCGTCTTCGCGTATTGTCCCCTTCGCACGCTTCAAGATGGCAAGACATTTCGCATATAAGACAGACAGGGAAAATGGTTTCACCATATAATCATCACATCCGGTCGCATATCCCTGCATCATGTCCTGCTCCGTGTCCTTCGCTGTCAGGAAGATAATCGGCACAACACTCCGTCTGCGCATATAACGACATAACTCCAATCCATTCATCCCCGGCAGCATAATGTCAAGCAACACAAGATCAAATTCGTTTTCATAGAATTTCCCTAATCCAGCTTCTCCATCCTGCGCAGTTTGCACCTGAATCGTTCCCTTGCTCTCACGTGCAAAAAAATCCTGCACGACCTCGCAGATCTGTATATCATCCTCTATCATTAAAAATCTGTACATGTATTTCCTCCTTTCGAAGAAATCTTATCATCACAAAATGACTTTTATATGTTCATTCCTGTATTTTTACTTTGTTTTTTATTATATCATATGTCTCCACGCGATAGCGTGATGACCTGCGCACGCATCAGCGTGCCTCATTTATTGGGGAGTTCTCCCCTTTCCACCACTTTCTCCTTATCCTGCTTGCTTCCCATAAGCTTCCGGTTGGGGAGTTTTTCCCTTTCCGCTACTTTTGCTCCAACTCGCTCTTTCTCTTCCTGTCCGCACTTGGAGCATCTTCCTCTTTTTTCTCTCTTATGCTCCAACCCGCTCTTTCTCTTCCTATCCACAATTGGAGCATCTTCCTCTTTTTTCTCTCTTTTGCTCCAACCCGCTCTTTCTCTTCCTGTCCGCAATTGGAGCATCTTCCTCTTTTTTCTCTCTTTTGCCCCAACTCGCTCTTTCTCTTCCTATCCACGATTGGAGCATTTTCCAATTTTCCTCCATATTTACCCCAACCCACATTGATTGATTGCAAGCTTTTATGGTAGAATAGATAAACTACAAACTAAATTAGACAGGTATGGTACATTATGAAAAAAGAACAAACTCGAACATCGTTCAAAAGCCGCTGGGGATTTATTCTTGCATCGGTCGGTTCCGCAGTCGGCATGGCAAATGTCTGGGGATTTCCAAATAAAATGGGAAGTAACGGCGGTGGTGCCTTTCTTCTCATCTATTTACTATTTATATTTTTGTTTAGCTACGTCGGACTTCCGGCGGAGTTCGCGATTGGGCGCTGGTCGCGCACCGGAACGCTCGGTTCCTACGAAAATGCATGGCGTTCGCGAAACGAAAAACTCGCCCCTGCCGGGCGCGCACTTGGCTGGCTGCCACTCGCAGGTTCCCTTTGCATCGCGATTGGCTACTCCATCATCGTAGCCTATGTATTAAAAGCGTTTGTTGATTCTGCTTCCGGTCTTTTGATGCAGGTCAATACTTCCGAATGGTTCGAATCGTTCTCCATGACGGATTTCTCGGTTATACCATTCCATATTATTGTTATCATTGGTACTTTGCTTACATTGTTGCTCGGTGCCAGCAGTATCGAGAAGAGCAACAAAGTAATGATGCCGCTTTTCTTCCTGATCTTCGTCGTACTTGCAGTACGCGTAGCCCTGCTGCCAGGTTCAGCAAGCGGGTATGAATTCATGTTTATCCCAAGATGGGAAGCTTTGAAAGATCCGACTGTCTGGATCACTGCCATGGGGCAGGCGTTCTTCTCCCTGTCCGTAACCGGAAGTGGAATGATCGCATATGGATCCTACTTAGACCGGAAAGAAGACGTCATCGCAGTGTCGAGACATACCGCAATCTTCGATACAATTGCAGCTTTGGTTGCCGCGCTTGTGATCATCCCGGCATGCTTCTCCTACAATGTCAGTGTGGACGCAGGGCCAAGCCTGCTCTTTATCACATTGCCATCAATCCTGCAGGATATTCCGTTTGGACAGATCTTTGCGATCATCCTGTATGCAGCAATGATCTTCGCCGGTGTAAGTTCCCTGCAGAACATGTTCGAAGCCGTTGCTGAATCCCTTCTGCACCGCTTCCCGAAGCTGCGTCGTACCGTCGCACTCGGCATTATCTGCGTGATCTGCCTGGGTGCCGGAATCGGCATGGAAGCCATCACACGCTGGGGTACATGGATGGATCTCGTCTCCATCTACATCATCCCAATCGGTGCAACGCTTGGTGCAATTTCATGGTTCTGGATTATGAAGAAAAAAGATTTATTTGCAGCGATCAACGAAGGTGGCAGGAAGCCACGCGGGAAGCTGTGGTATTTCCTTGGGCGATACCTGTATGTGCCAATGGCGCTCATCCTGTGTATAATCGCACTCGCGCTGAAGGTGGCGTTTTAAATGAACCGAACGGGCTGACACCTATTTGATATACACACATTGTCATCCCGCCTATCAGCTTGATGAGCACTGGTCCTCTTATAGAAATTTGTACATGACAGCATATTACACAGAAAACGGATGATTGCACAATGTCAACCATCCGTTTTCTGTTTTATAATAGCTTACGCCATACCATTTGCAGTTTTGTATTTGTAGATCATCTCTGCATGATTCTGTTCTTCAATCTGTATATCTGCAAGCAGCTTCCGAAGTGCTGTATTCGCAAATGCGAACACATCGGTATTATATTCGCCTGACACCAGCTTCTCTGTTCCGATACAATCCGTCGCGAGAAATGCATCATGCTTCTTATCATCCGAATTATCCAATGTCCCATACGTTACCTTCGGTTCATAATCTTTGCCCTGCGTATCGTTGCAATCGCACGCCGGAACAGAACCATCTAACACCTGCTGCAACGTATCGTAATGCTTCTGTTCTTCCTTCTGAATCGTCTCAAACAGGCTTTTTAACTCCGGATCCTTCGCCTGCGCTGCGTATTTTCCATACTTTTCCACACAACTCTGCTCCTGTGTCTGCAGATCCTGAATCAGGGTACGTTCTTTCTCTTTTAATTCCATTGCTTTGACTCCTTTTCTTTGTCTTTTTATTGCAATGGTATTATTGACAGATATGTTTGGTTTTATGCTTTTTCTGCATCAGCCTATAAAACAAGCTGAAACCCATAGCAATTTTTTGCAAAAGCGCCTTTATTCGTTCTTTTGTAATTAGAAATTGCCGCCGTTCCAGCCCCAGTTTGCAACTGCCTGATACTTCACATACACATGATCCGGTGCAATTCCAAGTACATCCTCAAATATCTTACAGATCTCACCGGTCAGCTTGGAAAATGCAGATGGATTCTCGCCACCGTACACACTTACCTCTACCATCGCCATCGGCTGATCCTTTGATCCCCGGAAATAAAGCTTATACTCCGGCTCAAAACCAACCATAAGCCAGCTCTCCGACTTTCCCGGAATCGCTGTAATCGCCTGTCCCAATCTTGACTTGATTTCCTGCTCCTGCGCATCACTTAACGCTACACTGATTTTTGAATTAATAAATGGCATATGTTTGTCCTCCTTTTATTCCTCTTCATCCGGGATTCCCGTATGAAGAAATTCGTTCCATTTCTTATTGATTTCTTCTAGTTCCTTCTTCTCCATGATTCGGTTTCGGTCATCCAGAATCGCCAGCATCTCATCCGCCACATCCTCCAGTCTTGGATTCGAATACCGATACAGATATCCCATCATCCGCGTGGCTGTAAAATCCGTATTCAGATTCTTCGTCACAATATCTGCGAATTCCTCCGGATACCCAAGGCGAAGCATGATGTTATAAAGTTGTATGCTTTGTTGGGATTTTGGTTTCATGTTATAGTCCTTTCCGTACTTTTATCAACTTTTCCTTCCACTCCGCTTCCTTAAAGCCAACCAGCACCTTATCTTCGTCTACCACGATCGGTCGTTTCACCAGCATACCATTCGTGGCAAGGAGCCTGATCTGTTCATCCTCGCTCATCGTTGGAAGCTTGTCTTTTAACTTCATTTCCTTATAAAGCATACCACTTGTGTTGAAGAACTTCTTAAGCGGTAATCCACTTCTCTCATACCACGTTCTTAACTCATTCTCCGAAGGATTTGCCTCGACGATATGACGCTCGGTATACTCGATTTTGTTTGCATCCAGCCACTTCTTTGCCTTCTGGCAGGTGGAACATTTTGGGTAACATATAAACTGCATTGTACATCTCCTTTTCTGCGTGCGTGCCTATAACTTCACAGCACCCAACATCTTTTCACGCTTCATTCTATCATCTTAATCCTACCTCACAAACCTCAGCTTACCCTTGCTCTCCCAGGTAATCTCCCGCACTTTATACGGCGTCTCGCCATCCATATGGATCCACTGCGGTGTCTCTGTCACCAGCCGCATCTTCTTACAGCGGTGATTCGTGATATCCTTGAACAGCAGATGCTTCTTGAAATACACCAGTACAACCGCCAGAAGAAGCTTTAACCGCGACATGCCTTTGACCAGACAGACATCCAGCCTGCCGTCCGTCGGATCCGCATTCGGGCAAAACGGAATCCCGCCGCCTTCATACATATGATTCATCCCGACGACGAAGAACAACTCCGGGAGCTTCATCACCGGCGCATCGTCCAGGTATAATTTTGCCCGCACCGTTTTCTTCGCAAATATCTGTTTTACACCAATCATCACATACACTAATTTGCCAAGATGGATCTTATTTAATACCGCCTTCAAACGGCTCCGGCTGACCTCCTCGCAGATATTGGCATCGTAACCGACGCCCGAGCTGATCAGGAATCGTTTTTTCCGGACTGCGCTATCCCGGCACGCATCCATGTCATCCCCGTCGACTCCACGCTGTCTACTATCCATGCGTGCATCTCCGACTCCACGCTGTCTGCCATCCATGCGTGCATCTCCGACTCCACTCTGTCTACCATCCAGGCGTGCATCTCCGACTCCACGCTGTCTACCATCCAGACGTGCATCTCCGGTTCCATCCACCCGCACTGTCACTTCGCCGTAATCAAGCGCAATCTCCTCCGGCTGCTCAAGTAAATGCATAATCGCCCGCTCCACATTCTTTTCGAGATGCATATTTCTGGCGAAATCATTTCCCGAACCGGTCTGAATGCAGGAGACCTTCGTGTGGTCGAAATCCTGAATCCCGTTTAAGACTTCATTTAACGTTCCATCGCCACCGACCACAAGTATGTTCGCCTCATTGCCATCCGCAGTCAGTCCCCGCACAACCTGCGTCGCTTCCCCTGCGTTTTGCAGCATATGTACTTCATATGTCACATTTCTACGATTCAGAATCGTCTTTATCTCCTTCCACGCTTCCATCCCCTTTCCGGAAGAGGAAGTTGGATTTACTATTACCTGATACATACCTTTATCCCTTTATAACTCATCACTTGTAACACATAGCCAGATGCACCCGCATCCCCGCTATCTTTCGATAGCGGGCGCATACGCATGCACCTTGTACGAGAGCTTCGTACGTCCGCCGCGGTAGCTGTTTTCTACCACCAGCGTGTACCGGGCGCCCTCGAAGATGACGTAATTCCGGTCACCATTCTTGGTGAAGGACACCGTCACCCGCTCCTTCCAGAGCTCCGCCGGAAGCTGCTTCATCAGCACATCCTCCGCGTAGTCGATTGCGAGATCCTCGAAATCGTACTGCCGCTCCCGCTTGTTCTCCACATAGTAGAGATACAGCTTCCGGACATAGCACTCAGAGACCGCCTCCGCCTGCGCGAAGTAGCTTCCGAGCATCATGTAGACCGCATAGTCAAATGCGTTCTGGTTTCTTGTGAACTTGTCAATTGTTGTTTTTGTATTCATCATACATACCTCCTTGGAAAAAAACAATAAAATTTTGCATAAAAATAGGCAGACTTGTAGTGCTGTCTATTCCACGTACTAATCTGCCTTTATCATTCTATTCATTTATCCAAGGAAACACGTTGATTTCCCAAACTGTTGCAAGTATACCACACGATTTTTCGTGACGCAAGCACTTTCTTTCATTTTTTTATTAAACGCATCGTTTAATTTATTCTGCGCATGTGCACAAAACCATTTGCCTGCAGGATGGAGAAGAACACCACCACCCGGGACAGCATATCACCCTGCGCTTCCGGGAACTGCTGTTCCAGCCCATCCGAGATCTCACCCACGGTTTTCTCCCCGTCAATCTGTTTCCAGACGGCGGTTCCATATACATCGAGCGTGATATAGCTAACTCTCGGCTTATGCAACACGCGTTGCGTAAATGCATACAGGATTCCCTTGTGTTCGACCACAAGAACCGCCTTCCCTGCCTCTTCCTTCCACGGGCAAAGCGATGACCGGACCGGAATCTGATTCAGATAATTTTGCTTTCGACCTGCGCGCATCATCGTTTCCTCCTGTCTCCGGATGTCTGCAAGAGCATAAGACACACAAGCAGCGCAAATGCGATCACGCCCCCGGTCTTCCCAGCTGCAATCCCCCTCGCGGACAAATCGATCCGATCCACAATTCCAGCCACCGCGAGCACTGCCAGCAGGATTCCGATCAGTCCCTCCCCTGCGATCATGCCGGAAGAAAACAGAATGCCATCTTCCACGGAGGATTTTCTTCTTTTCTCGTGCCAAAGCCGGATCAGACCGCCCACCATGATCGGTGTGGACAGATAAATCGGAAGATATAATCCGATGGCAAAAGGCAGTACCGGTATCCCAAGGATCTCCACCATCCCTGAGATGAATACACCGACAAAGATCAGCGTCCACGGAAGATTTCCGCCCATGACACCTTCCACGACCATCTTCATCAAGGTTGCCTGTGGTGCCGGTAATTCCGGCGAACCGAATTTCCATGCGGCATGAAGGAGATACAGGACACCGCCGATTGCAAGTCCGGAGACAACCGCACCGATCAATTCGCCCACCTGCTGCCGCACCGGTGTCGCCCCTACGATATAGCCGGTCTTCAGATCCTGCGATGTGTCCCCCGCCATCGCCGCGATGATGCAGATGACCGTTCCGATCGCAATCGCAGTTGTCATACCCGCGATGCCTGTATTTCCTGTTGATTTCAACACGATGGACGCAAGCAGAAGCGTCGCAATCGCCATGCCGGATACCGGGTTGTTCGAGGAACCGACGAGTCCCACCATACGCGCACTCACGGTCGCAAAGAAGAATCCGAACAAGACGATCAGACACGCAGAAAGCAGGGTAACCGGAATCGACGGAAGCAGCCAGAGTACAACCATGACCGCAAGGATTCCGAACAACACGCATTTCATCGGAAGCTCCTGTTCCGTGCGCTTTGTTCCTCCGGTTTTCCCGTAACCGCGGACGGCACTGCGGAAGGTCGACAGAATCAATGGAAATGCTTTGATCAGACTAAGGATACCGCCTGCTGCCACGGCACCCGCACCGATATAGCGCACATAACTGCCCCAGAGAGTTCCCGGTGTCAATGTGCGAATCGCCTGTGTCGCCGGAAATAACACCGTGTCCCCTCCGACTAATACGAACACCGGCATGATAACGAACCACCCGAGCACGGCACCGCCAAGCAAATATGAGGATACCCGCGCGCCGCATATATAGCCGACACCCACAAGTGCAGGAAGCACGTCCGCTCCGATTGCAGCTCCTTTATACGACGGAATCTCCCAGCTGACCTCGCTTGGGAAAATCCTGCATCCGTCCGCGAGGAATTTGTACAAAGCAGCAATTCCAAGTCCGCGGAATACTTTCTTCGATTTATCACCCTCCGCTTCTCCGGCACGCAGAACCTCGGAACACGCTGTTCCCTCCGGAAATGGAAGCACACCATGTTCCTCCACGATCAACGCCCGGCGCAACGGAACCATAAAAAGAACTCCCAGCACGCCTCCACTGATTGCAAGTATCGCAATCGTGGCAAAGGACGGAACAGCGATTGCGCTGCTCTCCTCTGCCCACATGAAGAGTGCCGGAAGTGTAAATATTCCTCCCGCCGCGAGCGATTCCCCGGCAGAACCGATTGTCTGCACCATGTTGTTCTCCAGGATGGACTTGCGTTTCAGCAGAATACGCAGAACGCCCATCGAGATCACAGCCGCCGGAATCGACGCGGAGACCGTCATTCCAACGCGCAGGCCAAGGTACGCATTTGCTCCGCCGAACACAACGGCGAGCAGGATTCCCAGCACCACCGAGGTCACTGTGAATTCCGGTACTACCTTATCGCTTGGAATATATGGTCGAAATGTCTCTTTTTCACTTGTCTGTTTCATGGCAAACTCCTCATCATTTTATGAGAGGTAGTTTGCACCGTTTAATATGTTTTATTCGCGCCAAATAACGCCATCTTATCTGCCTATATAGGCACTATTGTTTATAGTCACAACATTCTGATAATTATTTGCAGGTGCTGACTCGCCTTTCTTCACAAGTACGATCTGAATTGCTTCCAGACGTTTGCCCATTCCTGATGTACCTGCCGGAGCTCCGTTTGACGCCCAATTAAGCCAACCATAGCTTTGCGCATGCACCCTGTAATAAATATCATAGTGCTGTGCCATCTCACCAGTCAGCTCAATTTTAATTGCTTCAAGGCGCTTTGCCTGTCCGCTTGTTCCTGCCATCGCGCCATTTTCCTTCCAGCCCTGTGACCATCCGTAAGTCTGGATATGTGTGGAATAACGAATTCCTCCTGCATAATCACAGTTTGTAAGCTTAATGTTAATGCCTTCGAGACGTTTTGCTTTTCCGCTTGTTCCACTTACCTGGCCATTCAGCATCCAATTCTGCCATCCAAAGGTCTGAACATGCGTCTTATACATAACATTCGGCGTTGTTTCACTACCAGGAATATTGATTGCCACTGCCTGTCCAACAAACGCACTTGTATTTTTTGCATATGAAGAAGCATCTACACCAGCATATTTAAGTCCCGGTGCCTGTTCTCCCTTCTTCACAACCACAATCTGAATACCTTCCAGTCGCTTTGCCTGTCCGCTTGTTCCAGCCGGTGCTCCGTTTGACGCCCATGCAAGCCATCCATAGCTCTGTGCATGCACCCGATAATACACATCATACTTAGAAGCATCTGCACCTGTCAGACGGATCTTAATTGCTTCGAGTCTCTTTGCCTCTCCGCTTGTTCCATTCAGTTCTCCATTTGCAGACCATGGAAGCCATCCATAGCTCTGACAATGGGTACTGTACTGAATTCCAAGATTCTTGTTTCCTTCTACTTTAACCCAGATATTTTCAAGCCGTTTCGCCATACCTGAGGTTCCCGCCATCTCGCCATTCTTCTTCACACCCTGCGCGTCTCCAATTGTCTGAATGTGCGTATGATAAGAAGCTGTTACATCCGGTGTTGGTTCCGGTGTTGGAGCTGGTTCCGGTGTTGGAGTTGGTTCCGGTTTCGGATCCTGCTTTGCCGGTTCAACCGGAATCTTCACAGTCACTTTACACGTCTTCTTCAAATCCGCATTTGCTTTTGAAGTAACTGTGATGATTGCCTCACCATTTGCAACTGCTGTCACCTTACCGGTTTCATCTACAGTTGCCACATTTGTATTGCCTGATGCCCATGTAACGCCCTTTTCCATTGCGTCTTCCGGAAGCACAACTGCTTGTAACTGCAAGGTTTCTCCCGCCTTCGTAAGTGTTGCCTCCGTCTTGTCAAGCGTCACGGATGTCGCGTTAACAGTATCGTAATAACCAATACAAACGGTAGAGAATGTGCTCTTCGTAATTTCAAGCTTAGTATCATAGACGATAGATAACGGCTTAGTAGTTGCAACGCCGTTAATCATATCAACCATAAAATAATGTCTGGTTACAGCTTTCGTGTCCTTTAGAATATCACGCTCCGGAAGTTCAACATATGCACTGATTGGAGTTTCAACATCTTTCAGGCGTTCAACCTTCGTTACTTTACCTGTTGCATCTGCCATCGTCAAAAATACAGACATATCCAAAGTCATAATCTCTGTGACTGCCGATGCCGGAAGCTTAGCAATCTCTGCAGCAATTTTCCCTTTATCATCTGCCGGAATCATGCTATCACCAAGTTTTGTTACATATAAGGAAAGCTTTGCATCTGCCCTGTTTTGCACAGCAGAAACATCTCCTGTCTGCTTGATTACTTCGCAAACTGTATCAAAATTAAATGTATTATTATCAATCGTGATATCTGCGTCGTTCTGTGGAGGAAGCTCTGTATCAAGCAGCAAATGACCTCCTACTTCCCCATCTTCACCATAATATGTACTTATTCCTGCAGGTATTCCCCATACAATATTTGCAGCCACCTCAACTGCAACACTATCCTTAATATTCGGATCATCTGCCATGGTCGCTGTAATCATAGCTACGCCATTTGCAACCGGCGTAACATTACCATCTGCATCAACCTTTGCAACACGTTCATCCGATGAAGACCATTTGATTTCTGCAGAGCCAGGTATAACAGCTGCTTTAAATGGTTCTCTAGATGTCAAATCTGTAATCTTCTGTTCATGCTGTGTAATCTTGATCTGATTCTCTTGTCCCCCAAAATCAAAATACAAAGATACCAGTTCTGCATTTGCAATATTTGTCGTATTAATTATTAATATATAAGAATTATCAGCTTTTGAAGATGATAATGCAGACCCTGGCGGTAATTTTCCGTTTGCAAGCACATACTCTGTTTCTCCAACGTTAATTTTCTTCGGCTTAAAAGGCAGTTTGAACGAAACCTCTTCTGTAGCCTTATCAAATCTTACTCTGGTAAGCCCATAAGCCGTACGTTCCTTTTTGTTCTCGTCTGAAACCGCTGGTGTTACCTCCACCTCTATATTATCCGAAGTAGAATACTGAATCATAAATTGCGAATACTCCGGATTGAATGTGTTAAACTGCTTTTCTTCCTCCGTCCAGAAGACCTGAATTGCCAGACCTTCTTTGCTTGTCGGCGTATAAGTCCATGTTGTCTTACCCTCCGAATCTGTTCCAAATATACCAGCATTCTTATCTTCATTCACCCGTACCGAAATCTCAGGTGTTTCACCAGAAATATCTGCTTCTGCTGGCGGCACCAAGGTTAATACAATCGTTTTAAAACCGTTCTCTTTATTAAAAGGATATTGCTTATGTCCTCCAGTTTCATCTCTCAGAGGACAAACAACGCCATCCACCGTACACGAAACATTTGCTGTCCCATCGTATGTATCATAATCGACATCAAACATATTATTGCCCGGCCAGTGTTCTCCCTCAAACATAAAATCAAGCCATTTTATCTTCTCATTATTATCCTTCGCGTTTAGCTTATCTATGTCAAACGTTACAGTATAACAATTGCTATCGCTATCATATGTATACTGCACTTCGCTATCGCCAGACAGCTCATCAACCGGATGTTCTTTCCCTAGATAATAAATGCTGGTCAACTTCTCCTTACTATCTTTTTCCGGGGTTAATCGGAAGGATACCTCTTTCACGGAATCAGCGAATTTCAATCTGGTTATTCCATACGCCTCACGATCTTTTCCAGCATAAGCGGTTGGAACCACGGTAACTTCTACACGATCCGGATTGTGATATTCAAGAATATATCCATTTTCATCTGGTGCAAAATCATCAAATTCTTTTTCTTCTTGCGTCCAAAATACCCGAATCCACAGCCCGTCATCGCTTGTTGCTTCTTCCGCACTTGGCTTATAAGTCCAAGTTGTTGTACCCTCATTTGTCGCCAGGTTGCCATCCGTTTTATCGTCCCCGTTTACGAAAACTGAAATATTAACAGGTTCACCCAAAGTCTCCTTTGGCGGTGTAAGCGTTAATTTAATCGTCTGTATCTCATTGCCAACCACGAATGACGGTTCCTTATGACTATCGTCCGCGCCCCCTAAAGCACAAGGTGTTTCGTTATTGTTCCCGTCAACAAGTACACAAGTAACTGCTGCTTCAGAATCCGGACTATAGTCTACATCAAATACACCTTTCCTGCTTTCGCTGCCTTCACCTTCTTCGTTTAGCGTCGAACTGTTGTTTCCTCCCTCGTCTCCTTCTTCCGCTCTTGATACCAAATTATTTCCCGGCATCATAGTAAACATCATCGCAAACGCGATGATACACGCAAAAAGGCGTTTCCATGTGTTTTTCTTCATCTGCATGCCCTCCTTCTCCATTTCTTGCTATACATATGCCTTCTCAGGTACGAATACCATTTACATTTTACCAATTTCTCTCAATTCCAGTCAAGTGAACATATGTCTCAAGATTAAAAAAACGGCTTTTTCAAGCCGTTTCCAATACATTTTTGTTCATTTTGTATACTGCAAAACCATATTTGCGGTTTTGTGAAATCGTATCGACTTTTCTTAAACGCCTGTACGATTCGCGCCAAATAACGCCATCACACCATTTACCACAAGCAGCACGCCGGTTACGATAAATACCCACGCAATCGTTCCGCTCTGGTTGAAGAGCAGGCACGCACCCGCAGCCACCATCAGCCCCGGTCTGAAATATTCCTGAAACCGCTCTCCGGCTGTCAGGTTAACCGGCATGGTCTTCTTGATCGAAGAGATCTGCAGAAGTCCCATTATAATGATTCCTGCTGCCAGAATATAGAACGCAAGTGCTGCGAACAGCCAGCCGAATACCAAAATACAGATTCCGGCAACTGACTTCACAATTCCATAATTTACGAGTCCTGCCACAAAATCCATAATGGCTCCAACAATTACAAATACTGCCAGAAGCGTAATGGCTGCGGTAATAATTTTTCCTTTCATAACAATCAGCAAAATTCCAAGCAATATGGATCCCAAAGCTGACGCTACGTTTTCTTTCTGGTTCATATGTTGTTCCTCCTTATCAATTATCTCCTATAATAACTCATCTAACAGCTTACTTCATATCTGCCTCAAATACAACGGACAATTATGAATCTCTGTATGATATAAGCCATTCAACCAGATCTTCATACCCGATTGCCCGGCTGTAATAAGCGCCCTGGAATACATCACACCCCAATGCTTTCAGCTTCTCTAACTGTTCTTTTGACTCCACCCATTCTGCAATCGTTGTAAAATGAATCGACTCCCCAAGCTTGGTGATCGAACCGATGATTTCCGCATTGGTTTCGTTTTCAAGCACATTCCGCGTCAAAGATCCATCCAGTTTCACGACTGCAAAAAATCCCGTCTGCAAGTAGAGCAGGGAGGTATGCCCCATCCCAAAATCATCAATCAAAAACCGGTGTCCATGCGCTTTCAATTCTTCTATTTTATGTACCACATCCTCTGTCGAAGATATCGCGTCCTGCTCAGTGATTTCAAGACACAACTGGCTACAGGAAATTCCATGTGTCTTCACGCTGTTTTCCACCGTTTCCACCAATCCATCCCACTGCAGTGACGCATTGGTCAGATTGACAGAGATATCAAAGCTTTCGTCTACATAATCAGTCAGTCTGGCTCTCGCCGCTGCCGCTTCATCTAAGACTGCTGTATCAAGCGCATGCATAATTCCAAGTTCTTTTGCAAGCTGAATGATAAGTGGTGGGTAAATATTTCCAAACACGGGATGATTCCACCGAATCAAAGCCTCCGCACCAGAACAATGCCCATTCTTGTCCACCTGTGGCTGATACATCAGAAACAGACTGTGATTTTCAATTGCCTCCTTCAATTCGCCGGCCAGCAGCCGTGCCGTATTTCCACATACATCTTCCCGTTTTGTAAATGCGAACAGAACTCCACTTTCTTCCTGCTTTTTGTATTCTTCTACCAATTGGTTCACATTCTGTATCATCTGCTGCCGGCGCTGCATTTCAAACATCCGGATAAACGGACGATATACAAACACGCCGGTCACAATGCATATAAGCTGAAGCACTACTCCTTTCCACGAACCAGTTGCCTGATATCCACTCAGAAGAACTGGCGTTGTCCACTCCACCGATGCTACCACATGTGGAACAATGCCAAAATACATTGCCGCATATGTAATCAGGAAATTCAGGATCGGAACTACCCAAAATGGTATAATAAAGATCGGATTCAAAATGACCGGAACTCCAAACAACGCAATCTCACTGATATTAAACAAAACTGCCGGTGCCGCCATCCCCGCAACATTCCGCAAACTCTTCGTCTTCGCAAACAGCAAAACCGCGATTACAAGGCAGATCATCACGCCGGTTCCCCCCATGATTACGAACACATCCTGAAAAGACTTGCTGAATATACCAACAGATACATCTGAGAAATTCTGTTTGATCACAACATCCAATACATTGTTTCCATGCACCCCAAAAAACCAAAGTACATGTGTCTCCACAATGATTAAGATTCCAGACCAGAAATTATTATCAATCGAACCAAACAGACGATTTACTCCAAGCTCAAACAATTCCTGTACTCCATTTACCCCGCTCGTCACATATAGTACCTGATGAAACAAGTTAAACACGAATAATATCCCCAACGTACAGCCAATTCCATTGATTGCATGCATATAACCACTGTCAGTATCTATTTCCTTGTTTCTCACTGACATAAAATTTATATCCTTTAATTTGAAATACAAAAATCCTGCACCAAGGGATACAAACAGTGCAGTGAATGTATTCATATTGCTAAATGCCTTTATCGAAAAACTCCCATATTGGATTCCTACACATCCGGCAAAACTGGCAAGCGTAACAACCGCCAGTACAATCGCATCCCCCGTCTCCACAAATCCACTTTTCTTTCTGGATTTGATCAGCGCATAGCTGACACTCGTCGTCACTGCAAGCAAAACCGCAAAAATATCATTTACACCATGATATATAAATTGCAGCATATCCATAACATGACCTGACCAGATATGTGCAATAAAATCCTGATAGCCTGCTATCGGCAGACTCATGATCATCAATGCGCCATAGCCAACAACAAGCAGGGGAATAAGCATAATCATCCCCTGGCGGATCGCACCAAAGGCACAGCTTTTTTCTATCTTATTCGTTGCTTTTAATACTCTGTTTTCCATTTTTTTCATTCGTATATTTCCTCAATTCACAATATTTTATTATAACATGGATACAGCACAAGCTCAACCACATCCGAACTTTCCTATTTACCAATTCTTTCACATTCACCCCAGAAGAAAATACATTTTCTGTAATTACATTTATAACAATACTATGCTATAATAAAGCTTACGACAGATGTATTTACAGACACCTTATAAAAACGAATGAAACTGATGAGCAACAGATTGCCACGGATATATATTCCACGAAGGAGAAAAATTATGAATTACGACGAATCAATATTCAAGGAAAAGGCGAACCGGAGAGCCAGACGGATCTGGATCATCTTCGCCGCATTGCTTTCTGCAAACTATGGTGCCGATGTGGCGAACCATCTACGTGGCACTACCTATTATATTATCTTTTTAGCGCTCTGCTGGCTGCCAGTCATCACCGGGGAGATTGTGCTTCGTGTGAAGGGCTTCGATACCGACCAATACAAATTCAACCTCGTGATTGGCTATGACATTTTCTATACATTTGTATTATGCACGACAGAATCACCGATTGCATTCACGTATATCCTGCCCGTGACCAGTCTTCTGGTCCTCTATAAGAGTATCCGATTCATGGTGAGCTGCGGAATCGCAAACTCCCTGATTATCGTCGGAGGTGCTGCCTATCGTATCTCACAGGGATTCAACTCCGCCTCCGATATGAAGAATTATCAGCTCGAGCTCGCCTGTATCATACTCTGCTATATCTGCTATGTCATGTCCATCAAGCACCTGATTGAGTCTGACGGTGCCATGACAGACAGCATCAAGGCAGACCTTCATCGTGTTGTCACGACTGTGGAACAGGTAAAGCAGGCATGTAACACGATCACAAACGGCATTACCGTTGTCCGTGAGCTTGCATCCGAGAATACACATGGTGCCACGATTGTTGTAAACAGCCTGAACCGGCTCAGCGACCATAACTCTGACTTGCAGAGCAGTACAACCTCGTCGAACGAAATGACATCCGACATACACGCACAGGTCAACCATGTAGCGGAGATGATTGAGCAGATGGTCTCACTTACGAGCACTTCGGTGCAGCACGCGAAGGTAAGCTCCGAGGATCTGGAAGATCTTGTAACTACGACGAACACGATGGCTTCGCTCTCCGGGGAGATCGAGCAGACATTGCAGAATTTCAAGTCTGAATTCGCCATGGTGAAGAACGAAACCGGTGTCATCGAGAATATCACATCCCAGACGAATCTTCTTGCATTAAATGCATCGATTGAAGCTGCCCGCGTCGGCGAATCCGGAAAGGGATTTGCAGTCGTAGCCGAGCAGATCCGTACATTAAGCGAGGAGACCAAGTCCTCTTCCAATCAGATCCGGCAGGCACTCGAGCATCTCGAAGAGACTTCTGAGCGGATGACCGCTTCGATGGAAGAAACCCTGAAGCTGATCCAGCTCACATTGACAAAGGTCACACAGACCGGTAAGAGTATGACGGAAATCGCTTCCGATACGAATAAGATCGGTGAGAATATTCAGGTCATCGACCACGCCATGAAGGAAGTCGAGGCTTCCAACATCCATCTTGTGGACAATCTGAATCAGGTAACGGATATCGTCGGCGACATGACAACCTGCATCAGCGACTCCAACGAGATCAACAACCGTATGCTCAGCAAATACGATGAATCGGCCAACAACATCAACTCCATTGAGACCGTCATCGAATCCCTCATGTGCGAGCTTGGAATCGGTGGTTTTATGGGAACCGAAGATGTACAGCCTGGCATGAAACTGAGTGTGGAACTGAAGGACGGAAAGAGCTATTACGGCGAGGTACTGACACGTGAGAACAATACGTTATCAATCACCCTTGCAAATGCACCGAAGCTTACGGAGGTGACAGAATGTAAGCTGCAGGTAACTGTCGGCAACGTGCTTTACTGCTGGGATCCGGCTAAGATTGTCCATACCGCGCAACAAGCGGATTCTCACTTCACGATTCAGATTGAATCCCGTCCGAAGATTAACAACCGCCGGAAATACCCTCGTCTGGATATCTCCAATGCCTGCACGATCACTCTGGCAGATGGCACAACAACCATGGAAGGCAAGCTCGATAACTTAAGCGCAAACGGCTTTGCATTCCTGACACATGACCGGTATTTCGCAACACACAAAGACGTAGATATCCGCGTGAAGATTCATAACTTCGATCTGCCAAAGCACGATGAGCTCGAAGGGCACGTCATCCGTTGTTCGAATAACGAAGGGCTCTACATCGTAGGATGTCAGATGCCGGGCGATGATTTCTTCATCCGAGATTATGTGAAGAGTCGGTTGTAATTGGAAAGCCTGCATACATTACATGAATACGATGAATATTGTTGTATTGTTGAAAAGCAGGGTGCTAAATAGGCTGTGGAACTGATTATAAAAAACGCATGTCAAGTTGATTGACATGCGTTTTTTGTTCGTATTCTGTTAAGTTAAGTCTCGCAAAATCAAGCTCCCAAAGGACATCAACAATGCTAATATCCCAATGAAAATCGAAATGATCTCATAAGCCGTCATCGGCGCCACCTCTACACTCCGCTCCGGTCGGCGCTAAACAATCGTCCCCCCCCGACGCTTAACGCCCTGTCATGGATACTTTCCTTAGATAGTATCCTAACATAAGAGCTAATGCTTCTGCCAAGATAAATAAAAATTATTGATTATCCCTCTACGTCGCAAAATACTATTTAGCATCGATTACAATCGGAAAGTTTATTTCAACAATAAACTCTTTTTTTTCTATTTTTGCTTCAATCTCTCCATCCATCC
>USFH01000016.1 GCA_900553925.1 uncultured Clostridium sp. | reverse complement strand
ATAGGCGGGATTTAATTCCTCGTACTTAAAATTCCTTGCTTGTCCCTGCTCGGCCCGGGCAAGATAGGTTTCTAACTCACACAGCCGCAGATAATAAAATTCATTGCGTGCGGTAAACATCACAAGCAAGAAGCTTATGCCCCGCTGCTTCTCAAATTGCCGCATGAAATGAATCTGGTGTTCATGGATATTCCGGAGTGGAAATGTATCTGTCGCGCACTCCTTTGCATCGAAGCAGACCGGAACGCCCTGTACCACCCCGATATAGTCGACGGTGGAATCCTTCTCGAAATAAGCAAGCTTGATCTGTCCGCTTTCCGAATCGATCTTAACAGGAGTGATCGGTGTCGGAATCTTCTGCATGAGCGCTAAGTTTTTCTCTGTATATAATTCATTGGTCAGATTGACGAGTTCCTCTAAGGTGGAACCGCGTAATCCTCTGGAATTCCATGTTGGCATGTTTCGTTATGCTTTCTATTTGTTGTGCTATATTATGAAATGTAAATACTTGTGGATTTTATCTTCATAGATCCATGGTATTTAGTGATTTGCCGGCAGTTTCAACCCCAGCCCATCCGCAACGTTCTGAAATTCTGCCGGCAACGGATCTGTGATTTCCGGGATATCCGGCAATACAAGTCTGCCTGCGTGGAGCAGCTGATGGTTCAGATGGTATCGTTCGCGAAGCTTCCGGTTTACCGCCGGATTGCCGTATTTCGTATCGCCTGCCATCGGATATCCGAGTGATTGCAGATGTGCACGGATCTGATGCGATTTTCCGGTGAAAAGCTGTACCTGCAATAAGGTGAAGCCATTTTTCGTGCAAAGCGGTGTAAATGCAGTCTCGATCATCGATGCACCGGGACTCTCAAGGTTCTGTATTTTAGACTGATTCTTCTTTGTATCCTTTACGATATAGGCTTTCTCATGGATGCGCTGTTTCATCTCTCCGGCTACGATCGTGTAGTAATATTTTTCACATGTATGCCCCTTTAATATGCGGGCTAACATCTGACTGCCCTTCAACGAGATTCCGGCAAGGATAATGCCGGAGGTATTCCGGTCTAAGCGGTTGCTGATCGACGGATGAAACGTCTCTAGCTGTTTCTCGCTTAGAATCCGCATGGAAAGGCAGTAATCAACGATTGCTTCGTTGATAGAATAATCATCTTTTTTTGCTTTCTGTGATAAGACACCGACAGGCTTATGAACCGCTAAGATATCCGTATCCTGATAGAGGATCTGCAGCGTGATTCCCGGTTTCTGTCTGGATGCCTGTGCTGAACCATCGGATGTTGCCGAATCAGCGGATTTCACGATATCATGTTGTTTGGAGCCACGATCAAAGTGTGGATTTTTGGTATTTACAACACGGAATTTTTCAATCGTCTCATCTGCCAGAAATACTTTAATAACATCACCGCATTCTAAGATTTCATCACCGGATGCTTTCTTGTCGTTTCTGGTGATGTTTTTCTTGCGGAGCATCTTGTAGATAAAGGAAGAAGGTGCCTGATTCAGGTATTTCATCATGTATTTATTTAAGCGTTGTCCGGATTCTAAATCTGTGATGGTTAGCTCCTGCATACCGAAAGCTCCTCCTTACTACACGCAGAACGTCAGTATCTGTTCCCGCATATACTGGTCAATTAATTTTGTCTTGTCATTCGGTTCACCGATGCTATGAATCTTCTTCGCAAAGGCATCCGCATCCGTGTACAGGTGAACAATGTATTTGTACTTGCTGTTTGCAAGTGCCTGCTGCATGAATATCTCGTATTCCTTGTTCTCTTCCTTGAAATGTTTATCTAATACAAGCGCGTACACACTTCCGTTTCTGACACAGACCGCATCGTAGTAATGCATCCCCTCGGTCTGTGTGATCACAAGATCGTAGATCATGTCCGTCTCATCGGTCTGCCCGTGTACCACGTCATAAACATCCTGCGGCATCGTCTGAAATTTCGCACACATAATATAGGCAATCAGAAACTTTGCAAACGGCAGAACAAGGAGTATCGCGAATACAATACCGATACGTCCGGTGTCACCAAATGCAAGCAGCATGGAAAGAATGATCGAAGCAATCATAATTGCAAGAATCAACGTCACAAGCAGCTTTCCTTTTTTGTAATAATTAATATAGCCATACTGGCCTTTTTCTTTCTTTTTCATTGCAATAAGTCTGTCCTTTATTCTAGATGTATCAAGCTGTTTAGTGTATGAATGGAACAATCAAGCTATGCGGAATAATCTTTGTCACAACTCGGAATGCCTTCATGATAACCCCATACGTCGATATGGTTTTCCCTTTCATTGCATTCTTTATGGCAAGTGTAACGACTTTGCCTGCATTGGCACGCAGGATAACCTTATATCCTTTGGTCTTGGTATAGCTTTCTGCTATATCAAAAAACTCGGTGTTTACCGGGCCCGGACAGACAGCGGTTACAACGATTCCATGCTTTTTCAATTCCTGATGCAGAGCTCTTGAAAATGAGAGTACATAGGACTTACTTGCAGCATAAACTGCGAAGTTTGGCTGTGGCATAAATGCAGCGGAGCTAGCGATATTAATAATATTTGATCGCTTCGCCATGTATGGAAGGGAAATCTTCGTCATACGGGTCAGGGCCTCGCAATTTAACCGGATCTCTCCTGCCAGATCTTCCTCGGAGATCTGTTCGACATAACCCATCTTTCCGTATCCGGCAGCATTTATCAGTACACGGATCTGTGGATGGAACTTTTTCAGCATTTCCTCATAAGTACCAACGGCATCCCTGTCACACAGATCAACCGGAATTGTCCGCACATGGACTCCATGCAGGGATTCCTTTAATTCATTCAACCGTTCTTCTCTCCGTGCAATCAGCCAGATCTCATCGAGTGTAACAAAATGCTGGTTGATCTGTCTGGCAAACTCTCTTCCCAAACCGGAAGATGCGCCTGTGATCACTGCTATCTTCATGACATCAACCTCCATCCAGGTAAATACTTATTCTTCAATACTCCTTGGTTTGCTTTACCGAAGCCAAGTGGATATCCATCTACACATACTAATACGTAACCGTTTTTGACCGAAGCATCATCGAAATCAATCGTCTCGCCCTTTAAGTATTTGATGACCTTTGCATCATCCGCAGGAAGATCGAGGCAGTTATCAAATTCTTCCCTTGTAAGCGCCATTGCAAGTGACTGGCTCGGTTCGAAGCGGTTTTTCTTGATCTCACCGACATATAAGCCACACCGTAAGATACGGAGTCCTCGGACTGTCGGGAAGCTTTCCGGTATATAATAGAGTTTATCACCCGATATCTCAAACCGTTCCGGGTGAAATTCGTGCGTTGTATGCGATAAAAATTCCGTGACGGAATCCGGGAGCTTTGCACGCTTGACCGGGTAATCACCATAATTGGCACGGTTATCCCGCTCACCCTGCTTCTTGACAAGACATACAAAATGTCCCTCGCCTTCGATCTTATGTGGCCAGAGTCTGGCACAGCGCTTCAGCGTTTCATTTCCGGTGTTGCCCCATTCCGGATGTCCGTGGTCAAAGCCCTCATACGGGTGGAAATCCACCAGCTCCAGACGATCATCCAACGAAAGCAGATATTCGATGGACTGCTCATTTTCAAGGGGCGCAAAAGTACAGGTCGAATAAAGCAGCATGCCGCCGGGTTTAAGCATTGTGACAACCTGATCTAAGATGCTTCGCTGCAGATCGGCAAATAACTGATTGCCGTTATTCTCCCATGCAGTGATCATGGATGCAGATTTGCGGAACATGCCCTCTCCGGAGCATGGCGCATCAATCAGAATCTTATCAAAATATTCGTGAAACCGTTCGGCTAATTTGTAAGGTGCTTCACTGATGATCAGCGCATTTTCTGCACCGAAAACTTCTAAGTTCTTCAGCAATGCCTTCGCGCGCGAAGCACTGATATCATTCGATACAAGCAAGCCGGTTCCGTGTAATTTTGCCGCAAGCTCGGTGGATTTGCCACCCGGTGCGGCGCAGATATCGAGCACCCGGTCTCCTGCTTCCACAGGCAGTACATGTGCCGGTGTCATGGCAGATGGCTCCTGAATATAGTAAAGTCCTGCAAAATAATATGGATGCTTGGATGGCTTATCCAACGTTTCATCGTAGTAAAATCCATTCTCACACCATGGAACCGGGCGCAAATGAAATGGATTGATCTTCAGGAACTCTTCCACAGATATCTTCATCGTGTTGATGCGGATGCCGTGATGCATCGGCTGTTCGAGGCATGCCGCGTACGAATCATAATCGTCCTTAAGAAGCGTTCGCATATTTTGTTCAAAAGTAATCGGTAATTCCATGTTATAATAGCCCTTTCGTGCCTGCATCGACATACGCACGGACGAAGATGCCGTCCTCGCGGTATTCTTCTTCTAACAGATTGCCTGATTTGCGGATCTGCTGGATCACGCCTGCCTTGGCGTATGGAATCGTCTGTTCAATGTAAATGCGGCTCTGGTTGATGATTTCAGCGAGAACGTCCGTGATCTTCTCGAATCCGGTTTCCTGTCTGGCAGAAATATATAAGGTATGATCTGCCTGAAAATCTTTCACTGCCGGAAGCTCATCCATTTTGTCAATCTTGTTAAACAAAGTGACAACCGGCTTATCTTTCACGCCTAACTCACGCAACGTATCGTAGACTGTCAGGATATGCAGGTCTGCCTGAGGATTCGAGATATCGACCACATGCAGGATAATATCGGCAAACTTTGCTTCTTCTAACGTCGAACGGAATGCATCAATCAGATGATGTGGCAGCTTGCGGATAAAACCAACCGTATCCGTCAGGATGATCTCCTGCCCGTTCGGAAGCTTATAGTTCCGGGAGGTCGGATCAAGGGTTGCAAACAGCTTATCCTCCTCTAAGACACCTGCCTGTGTCATATGATTGAGCAGTGTTGACTTGCCGGCATTCGTATATCCGACGATTGAAACAATCGGTATATGGCTGTTCAGACGCTGCTTGCGCATTACCTCGCGGTGCGCAATATCGTCTTTCAGGTCAGCAGACAGCTTTGAAATCCGTTCACGGATCAGACGGCGGTCGACCTCGAGCTTCTTCTCACCAGGACCTCTCGTACCGATACCACCACCAAGACGGGACATTACCTGTCCCATACCGATCAGACGGTTGCTGCGGTATTTGAGCTGTGCGAGTTCTACCTGAAGCTTACCCTCCCGTGTTGTTGCGTGTTTCGCGAAGATATCTAAGATTATCATCGTCCGGTCCATGACCTTTGTGTCCAATTCCTGCTCCAGATTCTTCATCTGGATCGGCGATAATTCATCATCGCACACGACACCCGTCGCACCAAGACGCTCCACCATGTCTCGCAGATCCTCGACTTTACCAGTTCCGAGATAAGTCGCTTTCTCGATGGAATCCTTGTTCTGAATCATGCGTCCAAGTGTCTCAGCACCGGCAGTTGCTACCAGCTCCTCCAATTCATCCAGATTGGCTTCCACATTTTCCCCGTTGTCCAGATCGACAGCGAACAATATAACCTTTTCAAGTTCCTCTTTGTTTTCGTACATACTACATCCTTTTAGTTTACATAAATATATTATTGTTACTCAGTTGCACTTGCATTCTCCGGTTCGGAATACAGATGGTAACGATCGTTGACCGGAACGTCATTTACATTGACACGGGTGTCAAGATAGGCATAGATATCCTGTCCTTTCTGATCATCCGGATATTTGTTTATATATTCCGCCGCACGTGTAAATGCCTCAGTGTAATTCTGAAGCTCTCTGTAACACATAATCTGTGCGTATAGAAGCTCCTGTGTGTAATCGCTGTCTCCACAAGCAACTCCCTGAGACAGATACGTAAGTGCCTGGTTATAATCTTTGATGTCATAATAATAAGATGCGTATTTGTAATTCATATATGCATCCATACCATGATATTTCGCGTAGATATCCAGATATTCCTTCATCTTATCGAAATTATTCTGATGCTCATAGCAGATGGCGGCATAGATGCTCATATCCTTGTGATCGTTTCCGACCGCCTTGGTGAATGCTGCTACGGTAGATACATAATCACCTTGATGAAAGTTTCCAAGTGCATGTGAGATTTCTGTCAGATAGGAAATCTGTGCTTTATCATATTTCGATGTGCCATAATTTTTCTGGATATTCAGATATGTCAGTTCTGCATCCGAAAAAAGCTGCAGCCGCATCATACAATCCGCTTCATAAAGCAGGATATCAACATCAATGGAATCCGAGAACCACTGCTTCTCGGCGTAAGCCTCTTTGAATTTGTCAAGGGCTTCCTGATAGCTTCCTGTCTCATAGAGGGAAACTGCTTCCTTGCGGATACGTTTTTTGGAAGAAAAGATGTTGATACATACAATTACAAATACAAGGATCATGACTCCCAGCATAATCTGGTAAAATCGCCGGATGCGAAGTCTCTTCTCTCTTCTTCTGCGTGCCAATTCACGCTCGTATTGTCCTTTTTTCATGTGTTTATCTGGTTTGCTCATACGGGTATCCTTTTATATATAAGAGCCTATAAATTACAGCATCTGTAGCTTATAGGCTTCTTATGTGAATCTTCTAATTAAAAATGTCAAGCGGATTCTCCTGCTCAGTCGCCGGAGCTTCTGTTGTTGTGCCGGCCGGATCTTCTGTAGTTGCAGCCGGGTCGATGGCACCGGCATTCGGATCGGCAGCCGGTGTATCGGAATCTGTCGGTGTCGTAGGTACAGAACCGCCATTTACAAGCGAATAAAACTCTTCGAGTGTCAGGTTGTTCGTTGTCATAAATACAGCTGCATCTCTGCCTACATAACGGAAATGCCATGGCTCGTAATTATGACCGGTTATACTTTCTTTGCCCTCCGGATATCGAAGGACAAAACCAAAGGTTGAACAGTTCTGCATCAACCATTGATTGGTTGGCAGTGTCGCAACTGTTGTGGCATCTAAGGATGCAACATCATGCGCCGTTACATCGAAGGCAAGTCCGGTAGCGTATTCTCCGCTTCCTTCTGTGTCTGCGCTGATATAACCACCTTTGATCGTATATTCATTTCCTGCGGCGTTACAAGCCTCAAGCATCTGAAGCAGATCGTTGTAGATGCGCTCATCCACGATATATCCGCTGTTCAATGTATGCTGCTCAAATGTATAGCCGGCGGTAATCGGATTGGTCTCGTTGACAAGCATCAGATAATCCGGATTATTCTGGTATATAATAGCAGCCTGATTCCGTAATTCCTGTTGTGGGTCAACTGCTTCCGTGGTAGCTTCCGTGGTAGCGGCTTCCGTTGTCGTAGCAGTCTTTTTCTCTTTCTTTCCGCTTGATATCCCATGGATAAGAAGGCAAAATAGTACAATCACAAGTACGATTACGAGAAGCGTGTATATCAGCGGACGTGGATCACCTGCTGCAAGATGTTTTTTTATCTTACGTATCAGTTTCCGCGTAAATCTGCGAAGCTTCTTAAATAGAATTTTTGCTTTTTTGTATACAAATACACCAAACACACCAAGATAATGGAAAATGTATGCAAATACCATTCCAACCCCCTGGAAAAAAATGCCTGCGTATTTTTTGAAATTATCCCAAAACTGACCCTTATCCATAGTAACCTCCCATAATTACAGAATGTCGATATATTCTCCTGCTAATGCTTTATTCATGCTTCGGACAGCGCAGAACTTTCCGCACATTGAACACGTATCTTCGTGTTCCGGGCTTCTGTCTGCACGGATTGCTTTTGCTGTTTCCGGATCCATAGCACACTCCCATTGCTTATCCCAATCTAATACGCGGCGCGCATCGGCCATTTTATCATCTATGTCACGCGCACCCCGCACACCCTTGGCTATATCAGCTGCATGTGCGGCAATCTTTGACGCGATGATTCCCTGCTTGACATCATCCACATTTGGCAATGCCAGATGCTCTGCAGGTGTTACATAGCATAAGAAAGCGGCACCTGCCTGTGCGGCGATCGCACCACCGATTGCTGCAGTAATATGGTCGTATCCCGGTGCAATATCGGTTACCAGAGGACCTAGTACATAGAATGGAGCTCCCATACAGATCGTCTGCTGGACCTTCATATTGGCTGTAATCTGATCCATCGGCACATGTCCCGGACCTTCCACCATAACCTGTACATTCTTTTCCCATGCACGCTTGGTAAGTTCACCGAGCCGAACAAGTTCTTCAATCTGACACACATCGGTTGCGTCAGCGAGACATCCTGGACGGCAGGCGTCTCCCAGAGATACTGTCACATCGTGTTTTGCACATATATCCAAAATCTCATCATAGTATTCGTAGAACGGATTCTCCTCGCCGGTCATCGTCATCCAGGCAAATACAAGGGAACCACCTCGGGAGACAATGTTCATCTTACGTTTGTGTTTCTTGATCTGTTCGATGGTTTTTCTTGTGATTCCGCAATGAAGCGTAACAAAATCAACACCGTTTTCTGCGTGAAGCCGGACAACATCGATAAAATCCTTCGCTGTCAGTGTGGCAAGATCACGCTGATAATGAATTACAGAATCGTAGATAGGAACAGTTCCGACCATGACCGGACATTCGTTGACCAGCTTCTTACGGAATGGTTCCGTGTTTCCGTGTGAAGAAAGATCCATAATGGCATGTGCTCCGAGATCTACAGCCTCCATAACCTTCTTCATCTCAATGTCATAGTCCTTGCAATCTTTGGAGATACCAAGATTGACATTGATCTTTGTGCGAAGCATAGAGCCGATTCCTTCCGGATCAAGACATGCGTGTGCTTTGTTTGCCGGAATAACAACCTTTCCGGAAGCAACGAGTGGTAAAAGTTCGTCGGTAGTCATACGTTCCTTTTCCGCAACACATGCGAGCTGAGGGGTTATAATGCCTTTTCTGGCAGCGTCCATCTGTGTTGTATATTCGTTCATTTTAACCTCCTGTTATGTCGTTTCACATCTATTCTAGTCATAATTGTAAAAAGTATAACATATTTTATCGGTAAATACAAATAAATACACCCATAAATTCGTGCGCTCTGGCAAGTATTTACAGGTGTATTCTTAATTATTGAATGTTATAAGTTTCCCGTAGTTCCATGACAGATTGCTCAATCCTGGTATATAATTCACGGGAGGATAGAATATGACATCCGGCTCCGCGGGTAATGGTCTGGATCAGTCCGTCCGAAGTTACAACCGTCATGTCATAACATCTGTTATTTTCGTGTGTATAGCTTTCGATGAACTGATCAGCAGTCTGATTTTCCTTCGTATGCACAATCTGGATGCCTTCCTGTTCACTCTGGCTTCCGTGGTTTCCTTTTACTTTATAACCGTCGAATACAAGCAGTGTCTGGATACCGGTAATACCCTGATAATTGGATAATATAGAAATCAGCAGGTCTTTGGCAGCGTCAAGATTCGTCTTCGCAAGCTCGTTCAGACTCTCCCATGCAAAAATCACATTGTATCCATCCACAATAAGCAGCTTCTCTTTTGGCGGAGCTATGACACCGGATGTATGGGATATATAGGAATCAGTATGTGCGGCAAGCTTCTTTTTGTATGTCTGCTTCTTCGCATTCTGGTTCGCTGTCTGACCGGACAGAATTACATTTATTTCATCGAGGCCGATTGTATAATCGAAATTCTCCCTGCTTTTTACTTCGCAGACCGGAATATCCGTGCCGGATGTAATGGTATCCTGCACATGCATATAGGCTTTTACCTGATCCCACGGAACAACAAATCCGGATCCATGTGCGCAAAACACAGAGGATGTTGGATTTTTGAGATCCGCTTCCGGATCGTAATGCATCCCGGCGATTACTTCTTCTTCGTTGTGACATGGCATATAACCACGGAAACTGACGGAGAAATCACCAAGACCGCGTGTGAAACGGCGGACATGCAGCTGATAATCACGTAATGTGGCGACCGGACCGTGTCCTTGGATGACTGCAGTATCTTCTGTCTGTACCGGTGGCTCCATGACAGCATACATGGATTCTAAATCTGTCATAGCTCGTCCGATCATGGATACCGGTACCGTTAGTGTGAAATCATATTCCGGTTCGAGTATGATCGTTCCGGCCTCCATGAGTCCCTGGCGGACGGCCCGGTAGGTTGCCTGTCGGAAATCCCCACCTTCTGTGTGTTTATTGTGGGCACGACCATTTATCACTGTAAAATGTACGTCTGTAAGCGGTGCTCCGATCTTCGTTCCACGATGCGTGCGTTCCAGAAGATGTGTGTAGATCAGGCGCTGCCAGTTTTTTGACAGCACATCTTCACTGCAGTCTAGGGCTGCGTCAACGCCGCTTCCCCGCTCTGCCGGTTCAATCAGGATGTGCGCTTCTGCGTAATGACGCAGTGGTTCAAAATGTCCAACTCCGATGACGGAATCCGCGATTGTTTCCTTGTACAATATCTGTCCGCTATCAAATATAGGAACGACACCACATCGCTGCTTGATCAGTTCCGTTAATATTTCAATCTGTACCGGTCCCATCAGCATGATCTGGATCGTCTCGGATTGCTCCTGCCACATGAGATGCAGTTCTGGAAGTTCCTCATCTAAATCTTTGATTTTTGCATACATGAGTCTTGCACTGATTCCCGGCTCAAACTGCAGATCATAGGTGATGACCGGTTCCATACATGTCATTTTATTCTGTTCGCAATCACCGAGCCCATCTCCTGCCTTTGTTGTGTCTGATCCGGTAACCGTACACGTCTGACCGGCGTAAACAACAGACGGTGTCTCGTAGGTTTCTCCGTTATAGCATCGGATCTGCGTGACTTTTTCATCACCGATCATTTCTCTTATTCCGAGCGTCCCCTGCATGATCTTGATGTGGGTAAGGCGGTTTCCCTTGTCATCTCTTGTAATCTTGTAGACACGTGCCCCAAAAGGCAATTCCTGTCTGTCTGTATAAAGGTCAAGTGTGTAGCGCTTCAGGCCATTCAACAGCTCACTGACGCCCTGCCCTTTGAGTGCACTGCCGAAATAGCAAGGGAATATCTTCCGTTTGTGTATCAATTCGCAAATAGTATCCTGCGGTATGGACTGATGCTCAAAATAATAATCAAGAATTGTCTCATCTCCTGAGGCAACTGCAATATTTTCATACATATCGGGATCTGTTATAACCATACCTGCCTGATAATCGGTAAATGCGATCATATCCTCCGACAGCTCTGTCAGTTCTTCCAGCAGTTTAGACTGGTCGTTATCCGGCTGGTCCATCTTATTGACAAATACAAACACCGGTATGTTATAGTCACGTAATAAACGCCAGAGCGTCCTTGTATGTGCCTGGATACCGTCGGAAGCACTGATTACAAGCACCGCATAATCAAGTACCTGTAATGTCCGTTCCATTTCTGCTGCAAAATCAACGTGTCCGGGTGTGTCAAGAATCGTAATCGAATCGGAGGCATCTGCTATCACAGCCTGTTTTGAAAAAATCGTGATACCACGATTCCGTTCCATTTCATTGTTATCAAGCATTGTGTCACCGTTATCCACGCGTCCGAGAACTTTCCTGACTCCGGATTCGTACAGAAGCTCTTCGGAAAGTGTTGTTTTTCCTGCATCGACATGTGCCACTAATCCAAGTGTAATATATTTCAAATCAAAAACCCCTTTTGTCTCAATGTAAGTCTATCATATCACAGATAAAAGAATCCGTCGATAAATGGGACAAAATAGTTTCTTCTGGTTTTTCTTCATCCGGATGTAGGCAGACTGTTGTCTGCACACAGGCGTCCCCATCCGCTCTGTGGATTGGGAATTTCTGTTCCGATGAGTGGAATCGCACCTCTTCGCAGATAAGCTTTCAGACGGGATGCAAACAGAAAAGGATCGTTTTGGTCAGTAATCCCCCATTGCATCAGATTGGCACAGGCGGCACTAACAAAAGGTACGGCAAAGGATGTACCGCTCAAAATCCGGTATCCGCCACCGGAATTTGCAACAAGTATATCGACACCCGGAGCTACAAGATCAGGCTTTTGAATTGCTGCTGCTCCCTGTCCGGAAAATGGCGCAATCGTCTGCCTGCGGCTGTCATATGCTCCAACTGTGATCACGGTTGCTGCTGTGGATGGAATCGTGAGAGTCAGTTCAGTATCCGGTGATTCAAACATAAGGCTGCTGCTTGTGGATGCAGCGACCGGAAGCCAGGCATCTATATGAAAGTCTGAGGATAAAACCGGGTAAAAGACAAAATCCCAGTTTCCTGACAGACGATCGCCTCCTTCGAATTGAAGGAATATCTCCTGCTTTGTACTGTAAGGAGATGGAAGTCCGATCTGTATCCGGATATCTGTGCCGGATAATGTGAAAGCACGGAAGCTGCCGTGGGATGTCGATACAATATCTTCGGAGAATGCACCATAGGGAGACAGGATGTGAAACCGGTAAGGGGTTGAGAATTCTGACCACAGCTGTAGATTAAATATTTGTATTCCGGGACTTACCAGAATCTGCATTTTTCTATTCTTACGGGCATCTATGTTGGCATGTCTGCCGCTTCCACCTTCATTTCCGGTGCCGGTTACGACTGTGATTTTGTCAGATGCCGGAAGCAGATCGAGATACTGTTCTACAAGCGAGCTCCCATCATGTGCACCGTAGTTATTTCCATAGCTTAAGTTGAGAACGAGAGGCTTGCTGACCGAGCGTGCATAACGGACTGCGTAGTCAATGGCGCATAGAAAAGAAGCTGTGTCCGGCTGTGCGGCAACACCTATGATATCCGTGTCCGGACTTAAAGCAGTTATGATGCTTGTAACGGCAGTTCCGTGTCCGTCCGGATCCGGGGGTAAGTGTTTGCGCATTGTCCGGATAAGCGAGTTGATCTGATGATGTCCAAGTTCGTTTCCGAATCCGTATGGCTCCGGAGGTGTTCCGCTGTTATTTTGATCCCAGTATGTAATGATGGAGGAATCTCCGTTCGCACGGAGAAATGCGGGATGGTAAAAATCAATACCGGAATCGATGATTCCGACGAGTATGCCATCTCCCTTAAGAATCGTTCCGGCAGGATCGAAAACAGGAAAACATGCCTGTGTGCGGGAAGACGGTGATACTGCCTGCTCATATTCTAATTGGCGGGTCAGGTCGATATAGAGAATCTGGGACAGCTTCGAAAGCCGTCGAATCTGATCCGGTGAAGCTGTTGCTACGGCAAAACCATTTAACAGCTCCACAGATTTGATATCAATGCTATCTGTAATTGACTGAAAATCGCCTTGAAAGCGGAAAATGATTGTGATATAAGTATGGATTTTCGCCTGCTCTTCGGATAAAGTCAAGGCAAGACCGGTACTGATTTTTCTCATATTTTCCTGCACATCCGGTTGATTCAGATTCATGTAACTGCTACACTCCTGCTATTTACTGTCGAAAATAAGAATCTCTTTTCTGTCGAAATGACTTGGAATTATTCGAAGTCAGAATACGAAATGCGACATCGTTTTTTTCATGCGTTTTTTATAATGGCATAGAACGATCAAAGGAGGTGAACATGCATTATATTGTTTATGCCGATGTATTGTTTGTGTATCATGCTGTTTTAAATTTGTTTTTATTCCTGATGATACAGACGATACTTGGTCATACTATAAGAATCGGCCGGACATTTCTTATAGCGGTTCTTACCGCGTTCCTGTCAACCGGTATTTTTCTGCTGACGATAGATTCAGGTATGCTTTATTACATAGTATATGCCACGAGCTTCTTTTTTATGACATATTTTTTTGCATACAAAAACAGGGAAACATCATCTATCCTATCGGTTTTAATCGTAATAATTGCTGTATGTGTATGGCTTGGAGGACTTATGCTGCTGTTTCGTGTATATGATGGAAGGACTCTTTCCAATCCACGTTTTTATATAGCATGTCTTGTGTCACTGTCTGCCTGCAGATATGGGCGGAAGGTGTATGACCGAAGGAAATGTGCGTCCATGGAATACAACGTAGATCTGGTATTTGCATCGGGATCACTGTGTACCAGTGCATTTCTCGATACCGGGAATCATCTCTACAATCCATATACAGAGAAACCGGCGATATTGTTAAGCTACCGCGCACTAAAACCATATATGTCTCAGGATGGACAATATGAGCTCGAACGATATCATCAGACAGGACAGTTTGCATATATACAAATGAATGAGCGGGAAGCTGTTACTTTTTTCCCACTTCCGTATCACACGATCAGCAACCGGTTTTCAATGATGCCCGCCATCACGCTTGAACGACTGACCTATAGGAAAGAACATACGTCATATATGACCGTGACCGCAGGCATCAGCCGGGAAGCTTTTTTTGATAATCGTTTTGATGTGTTACTACATGAAAAATTAAAACCCTGAGGAGGAGAAACATGATTAGTATAGTCAGTAATAATATGATTCGATTCAATATCAAGAGTATTGCCAATTATCTTTTGTTCCCAAAAAACGAAGTTCATTACATAGGAGGCGCCGAGATTCTCCCACCACCGTTGTCCGCGGAAGAAGAGACACTATTGTTGTCCAATTTGGACGATGATGTTCTAGAGGCCAGACAGACGTTGATCGAGCATAATCTTCGGCTGGTAGTCTATATCGCCAAAAAATTCGACAATACCGGTGTCGGCGTCGAGGATTTAATCTCAATTGGAACGATCGGACTCATAAAGGCAATCAATACGTTTAAGGCTGATAAGAATATCAAGCTTGCTACCTATGCCAGCAGGTGTATTGAAAACGAGATTCTGATGCATCTGCGCCGGAATTCCCGTATCAAGACAGAGGTTTCGATTGATGAACCATTGAATGTGGATTGGGATGGAAATGAACTTCTGCTGTCAGATATTCTTGGAACGGAGGAGGATCTTGTCTACAAGGATATTGAAGATGAGGTCGATCTGAATCTGCTCGAACAGGCAATGGATATCTTAAGTGACCGGGAACGGACAATTATTGAACTTCGTTATGGAATCGGACATGATGATGAGGAAATGACACAAAAAGAAGTCGCCGATCTGCTTGGAATCTCGCAGTCGTATATATCAAGACTTGAGAAAAAAATCATCCGCAGACTGCGCAAGGAAATGCTTCGCCTTGGCTGATATATATCTGGTTTGCGCACTTTTTGCGCACCTACGCTGTTTTTGATCATAATAAAAATGCGGGAATCCTTAATCTATAAGGACTCTCGCATTTTTGTCTAATGCCGGTGGCGGGACTTGAACCCGCACGGTGTTGCCACCAACAGATTTTGAGTCTGCCTCGTCTGCCAATTCCGACACACCGGCGAACAGTTGATACTATATCACAGGATTTGTTTTCTTGTCAAGATAAATTAGAAAAAATCCTGTTTGAAATCCTATTTAATTTGCTTTGTTTACCTTTTTAGCGACCACAACAAATCTGCCATTTTCCGTATGGTATGCACAGGTTGAAAGTGTGATCAGGGAATCCCCATAAGAAGCATCCGTATCAATCGTGTAGGAAGTTAATCCTTTACAGCTGGATACAAAACGATGAAAGTCTGCTTCGTCTTCTGCATCAAAAAAACGATAATACTTAAAGCCTTCGCTTTCTTCATCCAGAATCTCTGTCCGGAATGCGGCAATCACCTCGTAGGATGCATTTCCGTAGATCGTATCAAACTGAATGTATCTGTGCGACTTATAAAAATCTTCGTTTTCGTACTTTAACAGATCATGGAACATCTTTCCTGTTTTCATGTTATGACCATAGATCAGTATATTATCCGACGGCTTTTGAATATTACTTTCCGTATCTGCAAACAAGGTTCCGGCGGCACTATAATCTCCGTAGAAGTCGCGATGGATATAGTACTCTTCATCTTCCATGGTCTGCATGACCGGATAGTCAATATGTGTATCTTCAATCGATAACCAGCCAACAAAATCATGATTCTTCTGATAGATGGATGCGAAACGTTTCTGCACGAGTGTTCCATCAATCGATACAAACTCAAGTCCGGGCTCAGCATCCCCTTCTGTTGCAACATAGACGATCTCGTCCGCCTGTACAGGCTCATCAATCATGGATTCCAGAGTATCAAATTGCGATTCGCTCTTGCGGCTTTGCAGAAAATACGACGCAAGATATCCGGCTGAACCGATGAAAATGACAATCAGAACAACCAGACATACATTATATAAAATACGTTTCTTTTTTGCTTTCATATACTTATAATTTAAAAATATTTTTTGCTTCCCCACAGATTATTCTGTTTCAATGCCGTATATTCCTCATAGGCCTGTTCTAATATCTGCTTTTCATTCGGAAATTTCAACAGATGGTATGCTTCATGGAATTTGTAATATCCGGAATCCATGAAATACTCTTCCCGTTGCGGTTTACTGTAATAACTGTCCGCCATCATCAGATACCAGTGTACATCTTTGTTGATCATATCATAGGATGTGTTAAATGTGTAGTTGCTCTTGCCGACATATTTGATAATCTGCGCGCTCACACCGGTTTCTTCCTTCACTTCACGGAGAGCAGTCTCATTGTGCTGCTCACCCTCTTCTACTGTTCCCTTCGGAAGAACCCAGCCTTCGTATTTATTCCTGTAATTTTTGTATAATAACAGGATTTTTCCTCGAAAGATTACCACACCACCACAGCTTGTTGCTTCTATCATTGCAATTCCTCCTGCTTTCTTTCTTGGTGTGACCAAAAATTAAATTTATTATAGCAGATTCCCCTGTCGCTCGCAAGATTTACATGTTATTTACTATAAGCTATTTACTATAATAGGCATCAAAAACCTGTCTTGCAACCCATGCGCCGGTTACACCGGTCACATTGGATTCTTCAGCGATGGCACAGACTACGATATCGGGATCATCCGGATCGGAGAACCCGACAAACCAGGAATTACAGTTCCCTTCATTGTCAAATTCAGCAGTACCTGTTTTGCCTGCTACATGATAAGAAAGGCCGGAGAAATAACCGGAACCGGTACCGTATTCACATACCCCTTTCATATATTCGGTCAATATATCTGCTTCATTTGCAGTCATCAGGGTACCCGCCTGCTTTGGATGGAATGTCTTGACGTTCGCACCATCATCGTTTTGGATGGAGTCAATGGTATATGGCTTCATTAATACGCCGTCATTTGCAATGGCAGACATGATCATCGCGTTGTGCAATGGTGTCGTCTTAGTATCCCCCTGTCCAATGACCGTCTGCGGAATGGCATCATCCGGGGAATTACCATTGATCGCGAACTTAGAGGAATTATAATCTCCGTCATACGGAAGGTCTTTGTTGTACAGAAGCTCTTCCGCAGTATTTCGGTAGCTTGATTTATCCAGTGTTTCACCAATCGTTGCAAAGCTGACGTTGCACGAATATGCAAGTGCATCTGCAAGTGACAGATCTCCGTGTGATTTGTTGTTGGAACAACGGATGCTGACTCCCGAGAAAATGGAATTGCCATCACAATGGAATTGGAAGTTGTTATAGCTGTTCGGATTTTCGCGGATAAATTCTAGCAGGGAAACAACCTTGAAGGTCGACCCCGGTGCATAGAGTCCCTGTGTTGCACGGTTTAACAGGATGGTGCTGCTCGCCCCCTCCTCTGTCTGCAGGTATGACCATACGTTTTCAATGTCATTCGGATCAAAATCCGGTTTCGAAACCATACATAGTATTTTGCCTGTTGATGGCTCTATGGCAATCACGGCTCCTTTACAGCCGCCGAGCGCATTGTATGCTGCCGCCTGCAGATCGTAATCAACCGTTGTGATGATATTATCGCCCCGGTTTTTCTGTTCTTTCAGCTCGCGGTAAACACGTTCGAAGATGTTGATATGCGAACGGAGCATGTAGAAGTTGCCTGCAAGCTCTAATCCGGACTTGCCGTATTCATCGTAACCGACCAGATGGGCGAACATATTCGAATACGGATAAGAACGGCTGGTATTTCCTTCGTCATCTGTTTCGCTCGTTGCAATGACTACGCCATCGCTCGTGATGATATCCCCGCGCTCTACTGTGCTTGCGAACGAATCCTGCCGCACATTCCGTGAATTAGCGATTACTGTCTCGGATTTGAATTGCATGAAATATATTACATAGGCAATCATGCTCACGAAAACAGCAACCATCATGTATGTGATCACGACGATTGGGCGGTTTTTAATCCGGTTATTTTTAATTCGTTGTTTTTCTTTCGCGATTAATTCTTGCTCCGGTGTTAACGGCTGCTTGTTCTTCGCGTAGTTTTTGTCTTGCTTTTTCTTTTTCTCTTTCATATTTCACTGCCTCACTGCTGCTTATTACATATACACCTTGTACGACTGCAAATATAATCAAAGTACTCAGGACGGAACTGACACCATAACTGACAAGTGGAAGTGTCACACCGGTGGATGGAATAAATTTCGTTACGCCGCCAAGGTTTAAGAAGCATTGTACAATGTAAATGCTTGAAAAACCGAGTGCCAGGTATTTGTAGAATGGTACCTTGCATTTCATTGCAACGTTAGCAAATGAAATAAAGATACTTACAATTACCAGAATCATGGCGAGTCCGAAGATTACGCCAAGCTCCTCACAGATTGCGGAGAATATGAAATCACTTTCGCTGACCGGAATGCTCGAAGCTGCACCTTGTGTCAGACCGGAACCTGCGTATCCTCCTGTCCCAATTGCGAAAAGCGACTGGGAAAGCTGATATCCGCCACCATCAATATCGGCAAATGGGTTTTGCCATGCGTGAACCCGGACCATAACATGTTGGAATAATGAATTTTTAAACAAAGCATAGCCAAGCATGACTGCTCCTGCTCCAAGTGAGATGCCGCCAACCAGAAAAACTGGTCTCGAGGTTGCTACATAGACCATCAGCACATATGTAATATAGAAAATCACAGCTGCACCTAAATCCTTTTCCAATACAAGTACTCCCATAAATGCGGCTGATATGATGGCATTGACAAAAAGCTCTTTGAAGGTGCTTGCCTTCACCAGCATGGATGCAACGAAAAATACAAATATAATCTTTACAAACTCCATTGGCTGAAGAGACAAATGCCCGATATTGATCCAGTTTCTGGAGCCATATTTTTCACTTCCGAGTCCGGGGATAAATACAGTCAGAAGAAGAATGATTCCGACAATTCCGTATAAGACTCCCAGATCCTTCATCTTCTTCCATTTTAACATAATATATGGAATAAAGGAGGTAAGCACCAAACCGACTGTTGCGAAAATAAACTGTTTGACAGCCAGACTGAAATTCAGTCTTGTAAGCATGATATACCCGATCAACAGCAGGAATGCAGAGTTGTTTGTCAACAGTCTGGAGGAATCCTTGTAGATGCTGTGATATAACGCCATATATAAGATTGCGACGAAAATCTGTGCTACATAAAAGATCAGGATTTTCATCTGACCGAGCCTCAGATATAGGATCAGATAACATAGAAAATGTATGATGAATACATATCCGATTTGCTTATTCAGTTTCTTCTTTTTCTGTTCTTCATCTTTCGAGGAAAGTACGGAAAAACATTTTACAGTATACAAAACCATAAAAAGTAAAACCAGATACTTTGAAACCTCACATATGATATTAATCATTACAATACTCCTCGATATAAATGTCCGGTTGTCCGTTCTTTGATTTCTGGATGTCCGTCTGCATATGCACGCAGGATGTATTCAATCTGCGCCTTATCTTCGATTGTAAATCGAAGCATATAGCCACCTTTGTGTATATTCGTAAAAGCGGTATCCTGATAAATATCCAAGATGGAATACGGAAGCTTGTTGTAGATTACATTGTAACAGTCCTTGCAATAACATGCTGCAAAAAAACGGTTTTTGCGGTCATCTGTAATCGGCACGACCGAATCCGAATGGCTGCATCCGTTGGTTGTACGCTGTACACAGTTTGCAGAAATCATGACCGGCTGATACTCATACAGTGTCAGACAGAGTGATTCGTCGGAAAGTGCTTCAAGCTCGGTAAGCGTCAGCTCACGCGGTATGGCAAATGTAATCCGGTGTCCGGTCAGGCTATGGGCAAATGCGAAAGCCGCCCGGTTATAACAGTAAAGTGATGCATCAAACAGAAATTCACACGCTTCCGGGAGCCTTAACTGTCCTGTAAGTGCAAAACCGTCAATGTTTCTTATATATATACCACGGATTGATGAATCTTGCAAATCCGGAATCTGTCCGGCACGAATTACATGTGGCAGTTCTGCATAAAGCACAACGGAATCGTCACATTGTCTGGCACATTCTGTATAAATTGCGGCAGGAACTGTGATTGCTCCAACCTTGATATGTCGTTTTTCTATAGCACCAAGGACGCATGTAAACTGTTCGAGGCTGGATACGCCGATCACCAGCCGTCCCTGTATCTCCTGCGTCGTATCTGCATTAGCAGCTTGCCCGGATGCCGGATAAAGCGTAGAGAGATTAAGCGGAGCCGGTGCAATCCGTGCATATGTGTCTGAAACCTGCTGTTCGAGCTGTTCGGCGAGGAGAAGGGTCTGCCCGCCCGCACCGCCATGGGCACCAATTCCTGCCCGGGCAACATCGCGGTCGAGATCGAGATGCTGGTGGAGTATGAATAAGATCAACGACAACCTCTATACCTTTGAGGGTCAGCAGGACATCGTAAGCCCGCAGCTGGTCTATTACCCGGCGATCATCCGCGAGAATATCCGCAAGATGATCGACATTGCAGGCGGCGCTGCCCGCCTGTGGCCCCACATCAAGACCCACAAGATGGCCAAGGTGGTCCAAATGCAGATTGAGGCGGGCATCGACCGCTTCAAGTGCGCCACCATCGCCGAGGCCGAAATGGCCGCCAAGGCCGGTGCGAAGCACCTGACTCTGGCATACCCGCTGGTGGGCCCCAACATCAAGCGCTTTGCCGCGCTGCAGGCCGCCTTCCCGGAGGTGGAGTTCTTTGCCATCGGCGATGACACGGAGCAGATCCGCAAGCTGGGCCAGACCTGCAAGGCCAATGTGCTGATGGATGTGGACATGGGCCAGCACCGCACCGGTGTGCCGCTGGATAAAGTGGAAGCGATGTACCGGGAGTGGAACACCCTGCCCGGCATCGTCATGCGCGGCATGCACTGCTACGACGGCCACCGCCACGAGAGCAGCGTGCAGGAGCGCGAGGTGGCTACCGCCCCTGTGGACAAGCAGATCGAGGAGATCAAGGCCCGCCTGAAGGCGGACGGCATCTGCTGCGAGATCCTGATCATGGGCGGCACCCCGTCCTTCCCGGTGCACGCCGAGATGACCGGAGAGTTTTTGAGCCCCGGCACCTGCGTGATCCAGGACGCTGGGTACCGCAAGGCCTACCCGGACCTGAAGTTTACCCCGGCTGCTGCCCTGCTCACCCGCGTGGTGAGCCGCCCCAGCCGCGACACCTTCACACTGGATCTGGGCTGCAAGGCCGTGGCCACCGATCCCCAGCCGGAGCGCGCGGAGATCGTGGGCATGGAGTATGCCCGCACCGTGATCCAGAACGAGGAGCACTGGGTGGTGCGTGTGCCGGAAGAGCACATCGCCGACATCCCGCCCATCGGGACCGAGCTGTTTGCCATCCC
>USFH01000015.1 GCA_900553925.1 uncultured Clostridium sp. | reverse complement strand
CCTGTAATATATCCATGTTGTCTCTCCTGTTATTAATATGTATTGCCCCCTCACATTCGTTCGGCGGCATGTCGTCGGCCGCATCCTTATTACGTGCTTCGCACGTAAGCGACCTCCTCCTAATGATAATAATTCATGCGCTTTTCAATCTTCTCCATCACAAACGCAACGACAAAGTTAAAGATGTAGTAGAACACGCCTGCGATAAACAGCGGCATGATCGTTGTCTGTGCGGCAGCGACCTGCTTGGCAAGTGTGAACATCTCTGTATAAGAGATAGCAAACGCAAGTGATGTATCCTTAACCAGTGTGATAACCTCGTTTGTGACCGAAGGCAGGATGTTCTTCGCCATCTGTGGGAACACGATCTTGAAGAACGTCTGGCTCTTGCTGTATCCTAAGATCTTCGCCGCCTCATGCTGTCCCTGTGGCACAGCCTGAATACCGGAGCGGTAGATCTCTGCAAAATATGCTGCATAGTTTAAGGCAAATCCAATGATAACCGCCTGGAAACGATAGCTTGTCGTAAGCGTCGCGCCAAACAGATAGTATGGTCCGTAAAATACAACCAAAAGCTGTAACATCAGAGGCGTACCGCGTGCGATGGAGATATAGAACTTCACCAGCCAGCGGATCGGCGCGATCTTACACATTCTGCCTGCTGCAACCAGAAGTCCGAGCGGCAGGGAGAACAAAAGTGTCAGGAAGAAGATTACCAGGGATGCAAGCAGACCTTCTGCAAGCTGCTTTGTGATCGAGCAGAACTTATCCCAGAAGCTTGTGTTCTTCTTTCCTGTGGATGTGGTATCTGTCGCAGTTGCCGCAGCTGCATTTCCATCCTGCACCTGATCGTCCGGTGACAGGCAGATGGACTCCTCCAGACCCCATTTCTCTGCGATCTCCTCAAATGTACCATCGGCAAGCATGTCAAGCAGCGTTGCCTGTACTTTATCACGGAGCTCTGTATTCCCCTTTTTAAATCCGATTCCGTATTCCTCGGAAGACAGACGATCCTCGAGCATCATGAATTTATCCCCGCGGGATTCGATCTCGTAGTTTGCAACACCGATATCCATGCAGATTGCATCGACCGCGCCCGACTCCAGATTCATGAATGCACTGTTGTAATCGCCTACCTGCTGCAGCTCCTTGAATGTCTCTGCAAGCGCTTTATTGTCCTCACTTGCATCCTCGCCGGTGAGTGCCGCAAGCGCAGAGCTGTCTGCCTGCACGGCAACAACCTTCCCTGAAAGATCGTTAAGCTGTGTGATACCGGAATCCTTACGCACAACAACTACCTGCGAATTATCGACATATGGCGTCGTCCATGTGTAGGCGTCTTCTCTTCCATTCATTGTAAATCCGTTCCAGATACAGCTGATCGAACCGGAATTTAATTCCATATCCTTCGAGTTCCACTCGATTGGCTGTTTCTTCAAGATCCAGCCGTTCCGGTCACATACCTCCTGTGCCAGATCCAGATCGAAGCCGACGTATTCGCCGTCATCGTTTTTATATCCATATGGTGGGAACTCCGCATCGAAGCCGACAACAAATGTATTGTCATCTGCGGTTGTTTCTTCCTGTACCTCATCGTCTGCAATCAGACAGATGGACTCCTCCAGTCCCCATTTCTTTGCAATCTCCTCAAATGTACCATCGGCAAGCATGTCAAGCAGCGTTGCCTGTACTTTATCACGGAGCTCTGTATTCCCCTTTTTAAATCCGATTCCGTATTCCTCGGAAGACAGACGATCCTCGAGCATCATGAATTTATCCCCGCGGGATTCGATCTCGTAGTTTGCGACACCGATATCCATGCAGATTGCATTGACCGCGCCCGACTCCAGATTCATGAATGCACTGTTGTAATCGCCCACCTGCTGCAGATCCTTGAATGTCGCACACAGTGCTTTATTTTCCTCACTTGCATCCTCACCGGTGAGCGCCGCAAGTGCAGAGCTGTCTGCCTGCACGGCAACGACCTTCCCAGAAAGATCGTTAAGCTGTGTGATGCCGGAATCCTTACGCACGACAACCACCTGTGAATTATCGACATATGGCTTTGTCCAAGTATAGTCATCCTCTCTGCCGTTCATCGTGAATCCGTTCCAGATACAGCTGATCGAACCGGAATTTAATTCCATGTCCTTCGAGTTCCACTCGATCGGCTGTTTCTTCAGTGTCCAACCGTTCCGGTCGCATACCTCCTGTGCCAGATCCAGATCGAAGCCGACATATTCGCCGTTATCGTCCTTGTAGCCATATGGCGGGAACTCCGCATCGAAGCCGACAATAAACGTATTGTCGTCCTCTCCGTCCGCCGCCCGTGCCGGTGTCCGCATCGATACAATCGGTCCAAGCAGCAGCGCCATCATCAAAATTGCGGTCACTAGCCGTTTCCATTTTGCGTTCATAATGTCTTCCTCTCCTGTTTTTCTATTTAATATGCAGAGATATAGGATCTTGCTGTACTGCCCGGAGCTGCCTGCCCCTTCGGCACAAGCCGGATCTCTATCCCTTCCAATCGTTTTGCATAACCGGCGGTTCCTGCCGGTGCGCCGTTTTTCGCCCAGCCAAGCCAGCCGAAGCTCTGCGCATGCACACGATAGTATACATCATAATGCCGTTGCATGTCTCCTGTCAATGCAATACAGATGGCTTCGAGTCTTTTTGCCTGCCCGGATGTGCCGCTCATCGTTCCATTTCTGCGCCATGCAGATGAATTGTTTATCGGTTCCTGCCAGCCGTAACTCTGCACATGGGTTGTGTAGCAGATGCCACCGGAATACGGTGCATTCGTCAGCTTGATCTCAATTCCTTCGAGACGTTTTGCCTGTCCGGATGTGCCGCTCATCTGACCATTATATTTCCAGCCCTGCCAGCCATAGCTCTGCACATGGGTACGATATGTAACATTCGGGCTGTCCGCACCCGCGATCTGCGGATTCATGCTCTGTCCCGGCACCGCGTAAAATGCATTCGCAAACTGCGATGCGATTCCCTGCATATTCCGGTTGAATCCCGCGCCCTTCTTCACGACCACAATCTGAATGCCTTCCAGCCGTTTCGCATAACCTGCGGTTCCTGCCGGTGCGCCATTTGCCGCCCAGCCAAGCCAGCCGTAGCTCTGCGCATGCACGCGGTAATAGACATCATATTTATCCTTGTCGGATCCGGTCAGTTGGATCTTGATCGCTTCCAGACGTTTTGCTTCCCCCTGCGTGCCGTTCATGTCACCGTTCGCAGACCAAGGCAGCCATCCATAGCTCTGGCAATGCGTCGTGTACTGGATTCCAAGACCGGAATTACCGGATACTTTGATTTCGATTCCCTCCAGTCTTTTCGCTTTTCCGGAAGTACCGGACATCGTGCCGTTCTGCCGCCAGGTGTTCTCCCATCCGAAGGTCTGGATGTGCGTGCGGTAAGACACTGTCACATCCGGCGTTACAACCGGCGTCGGTGCCGGTGTCGGTGTTGGTGTCGGCGTCGGTGCCGGTGTCGGCGTTGGTGCCGGTGTCGGCGTCGGTGTAGGCGTTGGTGTAGGCGTCGGGGTTGGTGTTGGCGCCTCCGTCGTGGTCGTAGCCGCCTCCGTCGTAGTTGTTCCCTCACCACCCGTTCCCGGGTCTGGGTTCGTTCCCGGGTCCGGGGTTGGTTCCGGTGCCGGTGTGACCGTCACGCTCTTTTTCTTGATGACAAACATCTTGTCTGCCCCACGCAGATACGAGACATACAACGTTCCATCCACCGCACAGATCGTCTGCGATGTAGAATACGAATCGAGCGAGACTCCTTCCTGTGCAAATTGGTCATTTGCCACATCATACCGGTATAGATTGGTTGTCCCTGTATAGGCACCCGATGTGAGCACGAACAGCGTTCCCTGCCTGCACACCGGAACCACATCCGAGATCGTGCCATCTTTCATTTTTGAGCAATGCCATGCTTTTCCATCATACCGGTTGACAAGTATGCCTTCGCTGCATGTGACAACATACAAGTTTTTTCCATCCGTTGCCATGCCATACGTGCTTCCTTTTGTCGCTGCATCACTCACTTCTTTGTGGTTTCCATTTGCATCCAGACAAAATGTGTGAACTGCCATTGTCCCTGTATTCCGTATGGACGCATACATCGAGGAGCCTATCGAAATGAGCTTTGGTTGACCTACAAAATGATTCGTCCCCGCGGTCGTGTAATAGCTTCCGAGATTGGTTGTCACGGACAAACTTCCGGCTTTGAAGCATCTCGCATATGCGGTCGTATTGTTCTGCGTGTATACAAGATACACGCCATCTGCGCCAGCCTGCATATCAAAATCCGCAGCTCCTGCGATCGTCTGTTTCTCTGTCACGCGACTGCAGGATGCATCCAGCTTTTCAATCTCTATCCCTGCCGCATCCGCATATGCAAAATAAAACGATCCATTATAGGCACAGAGCTTTATTTCATTTCCATAGTTCTCGGAGATTTTCTGCTGATACAGTTTTTTCCACGTGTCCTGCTCACAGGAATATAGCGTAAGCGCTGCATCATCTTTCGTATACGTAAGCACGTACGGTTTCTGTCCGCAAAGCGTCATCGCTATCTGGTTCCATGCATTTTTGCTATTTCCGGCTACAGAGGCAAATCCACAATCCGTCCATTTCGCAGAGTCCGAAACCTTCGGGAAATCCACCTTTAAAGTAATCTGACTGCCCTTGGCACTGCCGACCTCACTGATCACGATTCCAGAATTCGTTCCATCTGAGAAAGTCAGTGCGCCATCAGAGAGGCCTGCGGAAAGGTCGGATTTGCCGATGGTTGTCCGTCCTTTTTCTTTGGAAAGATATGCTTCATAGACGCTGTCTGCCACCTGGGAATATCCTGTCTGCCCCGGTTGCGGGCGGAACACATACACACCGGTCTGTCCATATAGGTTGCTTAAGCCTTCGACTGCCGGGTTGATCCGATAGACAATCACGCCGGATCCTCCAATAAACCGGTCATAGCTGTCGAGACCCGTATCCTTCTTCCGGAATTCCACAACAAAAAGCTCCTGCTCATTGAGCGGTGATTTCAGAATATATGCCGGATGACCGTCCTGCTTATCCTGCGTGTCCAGTGTCAGCGTCTGCGATGTAGTAACCGTATCCAGCATAAGCCAGCCGCCCACTTTCATCCGCATATACGCAAGCGGGTAAGACATTCCATAATCTGCGCCGCCCATGATATCCCAGTTCCCGACCGGATAGGTTCCATCACTTGTATAAAGATCCGGGAAGCCAAGTCCATGCAGGAATTCATGTGCGAGTACACCGGATTCCTGAGCCATCGTCGTATTGCCTGCACCTAAAAACTGTGGTGTATTGATCATGTTATAATGTCCGACTTCCTTCCCACCATATCGTAAGTTCTTATCTGTCGGATAAAATGCGTGATGCGCGACGAGTGAATTGCCGGATGTCTGGGATTCTTTCTCCGACTTCATAATGACAGTGAGATTGTCGATGTATCCATCTCCGTCATAGTCTAACACCTGCCCGGAAAGTGCCGGAATGTTCGCCAGGATTTCACTCACAATCGTCGTATCCATATTTCCACCTGCCTGCACAGAAGCTTCCGTAACCGAAAGTGCACAGGCAGAAAGTGTTGTGCCATCATCCTGTGGGAAATAATTGTTCACACGAAGTTTTCCATAGGAAACAGCAGACAGATAATTCGTGAAAGAACGGTTCTTTGCGCCATCATACAAACCTAGGATTTTCGCACGATTTGTCTGGAAATATGAAGCGCCTTCCGCATCTCCCTTAAAATATGCAAACACAACAACGTTCGCATAATTCTTTGCATCCGCTGCCCGCGCCATCGTCTGCGCGTTGTTCATCCCCCAGTTCGTAATAAATAAAATCCCCGCCAGCAAGATCGTCAGGATACGTCTCCCGTATCGTTTGTATGGCATATATGTACCTCCCATTTTTTGTCATGGTTTCATTATATTGGAAAGTGTAAAAAATAACAATTAAAAAAGAAAAACCGCGTACAGATTTTTCTTCTCTGCACGCGGCACACACATTTTCCATTCAGGATGGAGGATCTATCTTCTTTTTCTTCGAATTACGACATACCCGGTCAGGCTTCCTGCCAGAACAAGCATCATCCCTGCAACCGGCATCGCATCTCCGGTCTTTGGCGAAGCTGTGTTATTTGTCTTTGCCGATGTCGTATCCTTGGCTGCCGGCTTCGTAACATCTGTATCCGGCGCTGCCGGTGTCGTCGATGGTGTAGTTGTTGATGGTGTCGTCGATGGCTTGTCCACGCTTGCAGCCTTCGACTTCTTCACAATAATATAGGTTGAGAACTGATTTGTCTCGAAGGAAATCGTTCCCTGCTCGACCGTTGTCGAAAGCTCGGTCAGCTTGCCATTATGGTTACGCACAACTGTATAATCGTAGTTTGCATCGTAATTATCCAATGCCAGATTCAATGTGACCGGTTTCTCAAACTCTGTAATATTGTTTTCCCAGTTCGAACCATTTCCCTTACTCACAATCTGATCCAGCTTCAGATCTACTGCCTGTGCAGACTGCGCACCGGATACCAGCGCCTGTGCAGCCGTCGTGTCATAGCTCTCTGCATCTGATACCGTCAGTCTCAGATTACCGCTTGCGGCTGCATTAGCACCATTGATAATGCTTGCAGCCTCAATCTGTTTGCTGTTTGAATTCACTGTATCCGATACCTTCGTGAAAAGCCCCTTCATATGAACCGGACTGTTCCCCATAACAAATGTAAACGTCGATGTCTGCGCATCATCCGGCTGCAAGGTCACGCCACCGTTCAACTGCAATCCTGCGACCTGATAGCCATAATCCGGAACAAGTTTAATTGTTACCTTCTTTCCTTCCGGAACCGCAATATTTCCGCCCTTTGCATCTCCCGGATTGGCTCCGAACAGAGTTGAAAAATCACTCACACCCTCAATCGCGGTTATCTGTGCCTTTCCGTGTTCGAGGTATGCGTCCGAGCCGAAGGAATCGCTGTCATACGTCCAGGTTACTGTCAATGTCTTAGATTTCTTATCAATCTGGATGTGTTGCATACCGGCTGTGATTGACGCCGCTGTACTCTCTGTATTTCCAATCGTTATTCCTCCAAATGCAGACAAATCATAGTTAGCCACATCGTAAGTAATATACACTTTTACAGGTGTAATTTCTGTTTTAAATTCATAAACACCATTTCCTTTCGATGTCACGACGCTATCTGTAACCAGCTGGCTCATTGTCTTATACCCACTACCTGCATCTGCATAAATTTCAAAGCGCGGGTCTGCCTGCTTTAATTCGTTGTAAAAGTCACTTGCACTTCCAGAAAATGCATTACCCTCGAGCTGTAACGTAACAGAACCTGATGGCGATGGTCCTCCCGGATTTGGATCACCACCGGAGCCTTGACCTCCGCTTCTGGTGAATTGCGCTTCAATACCCAGGTTTTGATCTGCGCCTGTCGCCGTAATGGTTCCTGTCATGGTTCTTCCCTCACCGCCTGTCAGCGGCACAGTGTTTCCATTCAACCGAAGAGTTACCTGATATCCTTCACTTGGCGTAACAGTAATGGTGAATACCGTATTTTCCTGTACCTCTTCTATCTGCTTGCTCGACTGCTGAAACCCTTTACCTGTATCGCTTGAAACTATCTTCATAGTCCCCATCACACTGGTTCCATCCTTATAAGTAAACGTTCCATCGGACGCTTCACACGCTCCGTGAGATTCATCAATCTTCACTGTGTACGTCCCTGCCGCATAGCTTCGCATCACCGGCAGATAGCTCACGATCAAAAGCAATGCCATAAGAAGCGGTAATAGTCTTTTCTTCCTGTTCATAGCCTTGTTCCTCCTCTTTCTTTTTTTCATTTTATTTCAGCAAAAATACCCATAAACTAAAATAACCATAGCAGATTTTCGCCTGCTATGGTAGTTGACATATGTCTCAAATGCACAAAATTACGCTATTTTTCAGGGTTCCACCCATAATAGAACTGAATCAGCCCCATACGCGCCTTCGTCGCGGTCTTCTCATTCATATTCGAGATGTGACGATAGATTGCTGCCCGGGAGATACCAAGTGTATGTGCAATATCCTGCACATTTTCTCCTGAAGAAAGCAATGCCCGGAGCACTTCCCGCTCCCGTTCCGTCAAGCTGTATTGTTCGCCGAAGGCTGTGAATTTATCCATCGTGGACAGACCGGCCTGCTTATCCTCCGGTTCCACTGTCCCGCCTGTCTGTGGCATCAATGTGGATGCCGCAGCTTCCATGCTTCTAAGCTCCATCCCTATCAGAATGTTTTGGTACGAAAACGCCAACACGCTGATCAGGAAAAAGAGAATGACCGCGACAATCATCACTTCATATCGCATAGAAGCGAATCCGCCTGCCAATGTCATGATCATCAGCGCGCATACATTATTCACAGCCCGCCCCAGTCCGGCCCAGAGCTTCGGTTTCGCACTATGATAGGAGATATCCATAAATCCAACTGTGAAATATACCGAGAAAAAGCCTGCAGACAGATAAAATACAAGCAGCCCCAGCAGGAACGGTCCGCCAAACCCAATCACGATCACACAGATTGTAGACAAAAGCGTCACGCAATACATAATCATATGCATCCATCTCCGACCGCGTATATCATACAGAAAGCCAGCCGCAATTCCGCTTAACGCAAGCAACAGGCGCGGCCATTGTCCGATATCCACGCCGCCCGATGCATGCACCGCAGTAACCGCATTGTCAAGCGTTGTAAATACAATCGTCTGGAGAAAAACAATTCCGATCAGCATAATCCCAACGTAAACAGGATATTGTATGTCCTTCTGTCCGGCAACCTCCTGCGATTGTCCGGCGATGGGATATCCACCCTCCTGCTCCTGACACGGAAGACTTCCCTTCCTGTCCGAAGTGCAAAGCACAAACAGCAGATACCCGGTCCCTGCACACAGTGCAACCGCCTGGGTGTGATTTTCATGAATCATATTATTATTCAGAAACTGGAGAAAGATTCCCCCTGCATACGCAAACCCAACACATCTCGCAAGCATTGCACGATCATAAACCGAGTACGCCATCTGGTAATGTACACCAGCCCCAACCACGCCCAGCAGGAAAAACAGTACTCCGCCCGCGATCATCATCTGCACATATCCTGCATGCAGGATAATACAGCCCATGCATCCGGCTCCAACGCCGAACGCAAGCAGTCCGGTTCCCCCGGTCACCCACGGACTCTTATCCGCGAAGAAACCGGAAATCCAGTTGTATAGCAGAAACCCGATTGCGCTTACGCCAAGCATCTGATTCTGCGCACGCACTACGCCTGATGCATCTGTCACGTACATCATACAATTATCAAACAGGTATTCCGTTCCCAGAAATGCGAAGAAAAATACCGCAAGCATGATGATATTCGCATATATAGTTTCTTTTTTCGCATTTGCCTTCATCGTTTCTATCCTTCCGGCTTCCCGGTGTTTTATTCCTCTGCACTTTCATCGGCAGCGTCAGTTTCCGTATCATTTGCAGGCGCATCATCCACCGTTTGTTCCGCATCGTTGTCCGTGTCCCCGGATTCCTCGTCCAAATCCTTATCAACCTCTTGCAGCAATACGCTCTCATCATGTGCATGCAGGTCTTCTTCCGGCAGGTATGGCTTGAAGCATCTGAGCATAATGTACGCCCACAGATATCCAACCGCGCCGAATCCGATCAGCACATATACAATTATGGAAATAACAATGTCATAATAGAAGCACCATGCAATCACCAGATACGTCAGTAGCAATAAAAGTGTCATCGGGAAATTCTTGATACTTAGCAAAAATGCATTCCGAAGCTGCACCTTCCACGAATTATCGAACTTCGCCTGCAGGGCGAATGTATAGATAAACGTCATAACTGTCAGGGTAAGAAGCACGACACTCACGAACAAAAACGGCTTCGCGAGTGCATTTCCGGTTGCCTTCCACTGTGTCATCCAAAACCAGATATCTACCGACAGGATGAAAAATGCGACTAAAAAGAGCATCCATATACCGGTTGCCTGCTTGAAGTTCTGCTTGAAGCTCCGTGTATAGAACTTCCAGATATAACCGTCATCGCCGGAGATTCCTTTCATCGCTGTATAGTAAAGTGAAGTAAAGGCTGCGCCGATCGTGATAATCGGAACGCATGAGAGTACAAACAGAATGGAAAGCACCATCGCATCACCCACTCTGCTCAGCATCCTTATAAATATATTGTCATAGTTCATTCCTGATTCGCCATTATCTGCCATGTATCCAACACTCCTGTTTTCTTTTTATTTTATCCCACCAACGGACTGCATCCGGTCCGCAGTCGTTTCCGGTATGTTCCAGCGTCGTATCCGCAATCATTTGTACCAAAACCGCACATAATAATTTATGATACCATCTTCGATATTTATTTTCAATTAGATATCAAGTTTTTTACGCCATTTTACTTGACAAAACGCAGTTTTACTTCTAGATTATAGAGAGCGTGAATAAAAAGGCTGATAAACAGAAACACCTACTACATACAGGAGGAATATCATGAAGACACCATTTGTAACGAAAGCACAGATTGAAGAGATCGTAAAGACATACCCGACTCCGTTCCATATCTACGATGAGAAGGGAATCCGTGAAAATGCAAGAAAATTAAAGCAGGCATTTGCATGGAACAAAGGTTATAAAGAATATTTCGCAGTCAAGGCAACTCCGAACCCAACCATCCTGAAGATTCTGAAGGAAGAGGGCTGCGGTACCGACTGTTCTTCCTATACAGAGCTTCTGATGTCAGAGAAAATGGGCATCACAGGTTCTGACATCATGTTCTCATCGAACGACACACCTGCCGAGGAATTTGTCCTCGCGAAGAAGCTCGGTGCGAACATCAACTTAGATGATTACACACATGTACAGTTCCTGAAGGATACATGTGGTGTTCCGGAGACAGTATTCTGCCGTTACAATCCGGGTGGAACCTTCTCTATCTCCACAACCATCATGGACAACCCCGGCGATGCCAAATACGGCATGACGAAGGAGCAGTTGTTCCAAGCATATACGGAGCTGCGTGACGCAGGTGCAAAGAAATTCGGTCTGCATTCGTTCCTTGCAAGTAACACGGTCACAAACGACTACTACCCAACCCTTGCAAAGATTCTGTTCGAGGTCGCTGTTGAGCTGAAGGAAAAGACCGGCATCGAGCTTTCCTACATCAACCTGTCCGGCGGTGTCGGTATCCCGTATACACCGGATAAGGAAGGCAATGATATCCTGAAGATTGGCGAAGGTGTACACAAAGTATTCGATGAGGTGCTTGTCCCTGCCGGCCTAGGCGATATCAGCCTGTTCACAGAGCTTGGCCGTTTCATGCTTGCCCCTTATGGACACCTGGTTACAAAGGCAATCCACGAGAAGCATATCTACAAGGAGTACATCGGCGTGGATGCCTGTGCGGTAAACCTGATGCGTCCGGCCATGTACGGTGCTTACCATCACATCACGGTCCTTGGCAAGGAAAATGCACCTTGCGACCACACCTATGATGTGACCGGTTCCCTGTGCGAGAACAACGATAAGTTCGCGATCGACCGCAAGCTTCCGAAGATCGACATGGGCGATTATCTTGTAATCCATGACACAGGTGCTCACGGTTTCGCAATGGGTTATAACTACAACGGCAAACTCAAATCCGCAGAGCTTCTGCTGTGTGAGGACGGCAGCGTAAAGCAGATCCGCCGTGCCGAGACACCGGAAGATTACTTCGCTACGCTGGATGGTTTCTGGGATGTAGAAGTGTAAGAACATATAAATAAGAACGTGTAAGACGGAAACACCCCACCGGTCATAGATCGCACCGGTGGGGTATTTTATATTAAAAAGGAAAGGGTTTTTAATTGTAATTACTTTACATTTTCTATTCCGTCCCCCTGATAGGCGACACGGAATCTGCCATAAGACACATACGTCTTAGCCTTATGTTCCGGATCCAGAGGATCTGTCACGGATATGTACGTTGCCGTCCCATCTAATATACTATCAAATGCATGAACCGCATCTTCTAAAATATCCGGATAGAGGGAATTGCCAAATCCTCTAAAATCATGATGGGAATTATACATCAAATCATATTTGTCCTTCATGGAACGCAGACGTTCAAGTCCTGCCTTCGCTTCCCGGATCCGTTCTTTTTCCCGTCCCGGCTCCGGAACCGCCAGATAATAGTTGCAGTTGCAGGCATCTCCAAGCAACAGCGTCTTCGTCTTGTCATCCAGAAATACCATCTCGCCAAATGTATGTCCCGGACAGTGATATGCCGTCACCGTCCTGTCTCCAAGCTCAAACACCTGCCCATCCGTAAGCGGAAGCTTCTCCGGTGTCTTCGGCCATGGCCGCACATCCTCATCCAGATTATAGTCGTAATGTTTATCCGCCCGGTCGGCAATGATCCTTGCATAGCTCTTACGGAAATCCACAGTCGGAAATGTATTCCCGCTATCCCAGTCCATATCCGCCGGGTGAATATAGATCGAGTCGAAGAATCCGGCTCCGCCAATATGGTCGCCATGGTTATGGGTCGCCACAACATCATACGGTTTATCTGTGATTTTGTTCTCTATGACCCATCTGAGATCCCCGATTCCGGTTCCACAGTCTATCACCAGCGCCCGCGTACTTCCAACAATCACAAACACACTCACACAGTCAAATTCATCAATCTCGTAAATTCCATCTGCAAACTCATAATACGGTAATTTTCTCGTCACCATGTCTCACGCCTTCTTTCTCTTCTGTCCGCCCTGGTAGCAGTCGATTGCGACTGCAAGAAGCAGGATCAGTCCTTTAATAACACTCTGGAAATTGGAATTAACACCCATCAGCACAAGTCCGTTATCGAGGATACCAAGGATGATAACACCGACAACCGTACCGCTGATTTTTCCTTCACCTCCGGCGATGCTGACACCACCTAAGCAGGCTGCCGTCATACAGTCAAATGCATAGGAGCTTCCTGCGCCCGGCTGCGATGCGTTTGTTCTGGCAACCATGATGATTGCTGCGATGCTGGCTGCAAATCCTGCAAAAGAATACACAAGTACAGTCAGTTTGTTGACATTGATACCTGCAAGTCTGGCTGCTTCTTTGTTTCCGCCAAGTGCATAAATATTTCTGCCAAGATATGTCTTGTTCATAACAATCCAGCCAAATACGATGAAGATCACAAACAGAATAACCGGAATCGGAACCGGTCCGACATATCCCTGTCCGACTGTCAAAAATGCTTTCGGCATACCGGTAATCGGATAACCGCCGGTGATCAGATATGCCACGCCCTGCAGCACAAGCATCATGGCAAGTGTTACAATGATTGGCGCGATATGCAGCTTGATGGCAACAACGCCGTTGATGGCACCAAATGCAACGCCAAGTGCAATACCGATAATCACGGCAACCGGAATCGGTAACCCGACATTTACCATACAATAGCCCATAACCATGCCGACGACCGCCATGATTCCTCCGACCGACAAATCCATACCTCCGCCGATCATGACCATCGTAACGCCGATTACAACAATACCGAAAATAGATACCTGACGTAAAATATTAATCAGGTTTGCTACAGATAAAAAATTCGGTGCAATAATCGAGAAGATAATAACAACAGCCGCCAAAAATACATATATACCAAATTTCTTATAAAAAGTTATAAATTTATTACTTGTTTTTTCCATGTTCCTCGCCTCCTGATGCTAGATCCAGAATATAGTTCTGGTCGAATTCTGATTTCGCAAGCTCTCCGGTCTTCCTACCCTCGTAGATGGTGATAATCCGGTCAGACATTCCCAAAAGCTCCGGCATATCCGAGCTTACCATAATGATTGCCTTCCCTTCACCGGCTAGCTGATTCATCAGTTTGTAAATCTCCTGCTTGGCACCGACATCGATTCCCCGCGTCGGTTCATCAAAGATGATGATTTCACTGTTTGCCGCAAGTGTCTTTGCGATTACAACCTTCTGCTGATTACCGCCCGAGAGATTCTCCACCCTCTGCTCCAGAGATGGTGTCTTGATCTGGAATTTCTCCTCGTAATCCTCGGCAATCCGGTTTTCCAGCTTCTCATCAACGAATGGTCCTTTGGAGATGCCACGCAGGTTATTTACAACGACATTCCATTTGATACTCATCCGGAGAAATGCGCCATGCGCCTTCCGGTCCTCCGGGATATATCCGATTCCGTGCTGGATTGCCTGTTGACATGTACGGATATTCGTTTCCTTGCCATTTACAAAAATCTTTCCGCTTTCAATCGGATCAGCACCATAGATTACCCGCATCAGCTCGGTACGGCCGGCGCCAACCAGTCCGGCAAATCCAAGGATTTCTCCCCGGTGCAGGGTAAACGAAATATCATGGTCTCCATTTCCTGTCAGATGCTCTACCCGCAATGCTTCCTCGCCGATCCGACTGATACGCGACGGATACGATTCTTTGAGTTCACGACCTGCCATCATCGTGATCAGCTTCTGCCTGTCGATGTCTTTTATATTTTCTGTGCCAACATAGCAGCCATCCCGCATAACCGTTACGCGGTCCGCAAGTTCGAACAGCTCCTCCAACCGGTGGGAGATAAAGATGATCGTCACACCTTTTGCTTTTAATTCCCGCACAATACGAAACAACGTCTCTACTTCGCTGACCGTCAGTGGTGCAGTCGGCTCATCCATAATCAGGATCTTTACATTCCGGCTGACTGCCTTCGCAATTTCGACGAGCTGCTGATGTGCCGGTGACATTGTCTTTACCTGTCGGGATACATCAATGTCTACCCGAAGGTCATCAAATATTTTCTTCGCACGCGCTTCGCGATCTTTGATGTCGCAGAACGCACCGGGTTTCGTCTTGTCACCGAGAAATACATTTTCCGCTGCGCTTATGCCAGGCACCAGCGTAAATTCCTGATAGATGACCTCGATCCCCAGATCTTTTGCAAGCTTCGGTGTCATCTGGTTGTATTGTTTGCCTTCCAGCTCAATCGTTCCGGAATCCGGAACAATTGCTCCCGACAATACCTTGATCAGGGTTGATTTTCCTGCTCCGTTTTCACCGATCAGAGCGTGGATCTCGCCTTCTTCTACATCGAACGATACATCATTGATTGCGATAACGCCGGGATATGTTTTTACGATATTTTTTACACTCAGTATGTTTTTCACAGAGTTCATCCCCTTTCTAAGAATGCCTCCGATGATTCACCAGAGGCATTCTTTTTGCAATCTTTATTTGTCTGCTTTATAGTAATCTGCGATATTTGCCTTTGTTACTGCGTGGATCGGAGTTTCGACTGCCGCATCAAATGTCTTGCCGTCAACCAACTCCTGGATATATTTCGCTACGACACTTCCAAGCGCCTCGAAGTACATCGTACCTCGCATGCATGTTCCGTCATTGATACCCTTCAAAGCCTGATTTGTACCGTCACAGGCGAATACGCCGAAGTTTTCGTTGTCCTTGCCTGCTGCCTTCACTGCCTCAACAGATTCTACCGCTGCCGCATCACCATAGCACACGATTCCGTTCAGGTTCGAATATTTCTGAAGCATCGTCTCTGTCGTTGTTGTTCCGGATCCTACAACATCCTTACCGATATCAACGACTTCCAGAATGTTGACATTCGGAGCTTTCTCCTTGATTGCATCCTGGATACCCTGTCCACGATCCTGCATGTCCTGATTCTGATAGGTTGTATATACTACGATGTTTCCTTCGCCGCCGAGCTGACTGTTCAGCCAGTCTGCTGCCATATCACCGATCTGTGTTCCGATAGAATACTGGTCAGTTTTGAGTACAAGATCATGTACCGCTGTCTCAACACCACATTCGATAATCTTGACACCCTTTTCCTGTGCTGCCTTCAGCGCATCGTCACAGGATGTATCGGATACCATTGCTACGATGTAATTACAATTTCCGGTTACCATGTTCTCGATTGCAGATACGGCTGCTGCCGAATCGTTATCGAAGCTTGCAGATACATAATCCCATCCACGGTTGTCACATTCCTCGTGAAGCTTCTCATCGATTCCAATCATAAACTCCGTCTGGAGTGTCGGTGCCAGGAATCCTACCTTTACACCACTTCCGGATGTGCCGCCCTTTCCTGCAGAACATCCTGTCATCATTGCTACTGTCATAACTACTGCCAACAAAATACCAAACAATCTCTTTCGTTTTTTCATAGTCATTTCCTCCTCATTTTCTTTGTTTTTTCTTCCGTCAGATACAGGGAAATGGCAGAAGCACGTCCGGCTTCCGGTGGGATCATTTCGATGTATCTATCTGATGGTTTTATTATATGGAGGATCTGCCCTTCCCACAATCGGACAAGTTTCGGATTTAGGGAGAGGATTTTCAGTTCTTGCTCTCCCTTGCGAAAATAACCACCGCAATTACAAGAATTGCGATTTTCCAGATATAAGAAAAATAGCTGTAAAGAGAAAGCCCCGCTGACAGATTCAGAAGAAGCACCATGGACAGACTGCCCAAAACAGTACCGCGCAGGTTCCCTTTTCCTTTTAGAAAGTTTATTCCGCCAAGACACGCTGCCGCAATTACCGGATACAGATATCTCCTGCCAATGCCGGCACTGCCGCCATTGGTGATGAACAAAAAGATCATTGCCACCTGGGCAAATACAATACCACTGATTCCACAGATAATCATGCGGCAGATGTCAAAACGGATTCCGCTGTTTTTGACTGAGGTTTCATTTTCTCCCAGCATCCGTACGTATTTCCCATAATATGTATGTGTAAGCAGTAACTGCAGGAACACGTAGATTACAACTGCAATACCGGAAAAAATCATCCAGAACATGTAGGAACCATAGTAATCCCTCGGGATCGGTGCCTGTATCGCATCTCCGAACACGGCAGCTATCCCCTGATAGATCTGCTGCAAAATGAAGGTCAGCAAAATAGGGTTTACACGGATTTTTCCGATCAGAAGTCCCTTTGCCATCCCGAACAGCATCTGTGCCAGTATCATAACCGTTAAGCTCACCCAGACCGGAAACCCTGCCCGCAGGCATAGTCCGCCCAGGCACGTCGTCATTGCGATTTCCGCCATAAATGCGAAATCCAAAACACCGCTCAGCATCTCGAGCGAGAGTCCCATCGTCAACAGTACGATAATCACAAACTGATGCAGCACATAGTCTGCAGAAAGTCTGGGGAACAATACGATAGCAAGAACCAGGATCAAAACGATATTTCCGATTTCCATATGATATTTATCAAAAAATGACCGCACAGTCTTCAAGCTATCACCTCCAGCCGGTCCGCAACATCCACACAGACTTTACTCTCGTTTTCGAGCAGAAGGACGCTACTTCCTCTTCCCACGATCTCCCGCAATTCCCGTTTCAGCCATGCGACTTCCCGGACGTTTAGATTTTGCAGCATGTTTTTCAGGATCAGCACACGCGGATGAAACAGCTTATAACGATAGATTCCTATTTTCCAGGCTTCTGTCTCAGGGTTCAGCAGCTCGATGTCCCGCCTGTCCAATCCCAGGAAATTGTCTTCCAATATATACTTTTGCTGCTTCTGATAAAACCCGAATGCTGAACATATGCGCGGATATGTCGGGAGAAGAATGTTTTCCTCGTTGGTCAGATTCTCGCAGATTTCCGTATGGTTTCCATACTCCATAAGCGCAATCCGGTGCTTCATAAGCTCCTGTATGTTTTTGTAGGCGATGATCTCGCCATCTAACTCAAACCGCGACTGTACGGCATTGGAATGAAGGATGTCCGACCAGACACCATCCACCTGTCCGGGGGTACCGAGTGCCGCAAGGATTTCCCCTGCCCGCATCGAAATCTGCGGCTGCCAGCTGCCATCCCGGAACGTCTCCCACACGAAAAAATCCACCGGCTTTCGCTGTGTTTCCCCGCTGGCATCGCGCACTTCCGGTATGGTAGTATCTGCCGCCTCCAGACCGCGTTTTAATATCTCGTCGATCATCCATGTATCTTCGCTTTGACAGATCTTTTTGTAGATGGTATGATGCCGGAACAAAATCACTTCATCAAAGAAAGGATCCGTGAAATCTGCCCGGTTATCGATTGATATAACCGTAATCCCGTCCTGCTTCAACCGGTTCACAAACTGTCTCAGCTTCCGGCGTTCTTCTCCCGGAAAACACGCCACAATCTCCCGCAAAACAAGAATACGCGCCCCCTGTGTGATGGCGCGTACCATCCCGATCAGAATACGGTCTCCGTTCTTCAGATGGCTGCTATGTTCATCTGCCGCATAAGGCAGATCGTATTTTTCAAGCAGTGCACGTCCCTGTATATGCAATGCCTTTTCATTCAACCGGATTTTACGCAGGCTGTTTCTTCGTAACAAAAAAAGATTCTCGCTGACATCGAGCGAATCCATATACGCCGTGTCTTTGGAGATCACAAAAATGCCGGCATCCTCAAAATCCCGTTTTCCTTCCGGCTTCCATGGTTGTCCATCCAAGTAAATCCGGCCTCTTGCGAGCGTTCCTTTCCCCTCGAAAAAGTCTGCCAGTATCTCCTTGCTGTTTTCCACGCCTGCAACTCCCATGCTGTACCCCCGGCAGATAATCAGGTTCAAATCTTCAATCTCATGCCCGCCCGGTCTGCTGATATTCACATGTTCCATCCGAATAATCTCATATCTCATAATCCATGCCTGCTTTTTCTTTCCTGTTTTTCTAAATCACAGATCGTTTCTGTCTACTTTCTTAGGAAGCCAGATTTCTACATCTGTTCCGATTCCGGTCGTGCTGTAGAGGCGGAGTCCATAACGGTTTCCAAATGCGAGCTGGATCCGCTGGTTTACATTGCTCAATGCAATTCCGTTTCCACGCTTCTCGTTCCTGTCTGTTCCATGTGCATCCATCCCCGCTGTCTCTCCGTGCGTGCTTCCATCGTCACCGCTCTCCCGGCGTTCCTCCGTCTGTTCCAGTGCCTGTCTCATAGAGACAAGGGTATCCCAGTCAATTCCTGTTCCGTTATCCGATATGACAACAACCAGTTCCTGATCTGTCGTATAAATCCGTATTGTCACCTTTCCGTTTTCCGCCTTCGTCTCTAAGCCATGGAAGATTGCATTTTCCACAATCGGCTGCAGCGAAAGCTTGGGAATCAGATAATTCCCGACTTCTTCCCGGTCACCCTCCACATTGATTTCAAGGGCGAATTTATTTTCAAACCGGTAGCTCTGGATCAGGAAATAATTCTCAATATTCCGAAGCTCATCGCGGATTGTCACAATGTTTTCTTTGTTGCTGATGCTATACCGGAAAAAAGCCGCCAGCGCCTTCGCCATACGGGCAATGCTGTCACATTCATATAAAAGCGCCTCACTTCTTATACATTCCAGCGTATTGTACAAAAAATGCGGATTGATCTGACTTTGCAAGGCTGCAATTTTCGCCTGCTTATTCTGTACCTTGACAGAATATTCCTCCCTCAGCTTCTGCTGCACGCGCTGTTTCTCCCGATAGTCATCCTCAAGTTTCTTTATTTTCTTTGTTTGTATCCGATGCATCAAAAGGATTGTCCCTGCCCAGACAATCACCGCACCCACACATATCCAGATTATTTTTCCCATGTTGTGTCCTCGCGTTTCACTGCGTCTGTCAATAGTACAGCTTCCGGTATTCTGCCGGCTTCACACCGACAACCTTCATAAACTGCTGGCTGAAATATTTGGCATCCTTATACCCCACGCTTTCGCCAATTTCATACACCGGAATCTTCGTGTCACGAAGCATCTGCTTTGCTTTCTCCATCCGGATTCCAAGCAGGTAGTTCGAGAAGTTCTCACCGGTTTCTTTCTTAAACAGTTCTGAGAAATAATTCGTATTGAAGCCGATGGTTGCGGCTACATCCTCCAGCGTGATCTTCTCTGTAAAATGCTCTTTCATATAGGCGATTGCCTCCAATACCGGCTTGCGTTCGCGGTTTTCCCGTTCACTACGGCTCTCTGTGATCACGCGCTGCACCTGCCGGATCACATAGTCTCTCAAATCCGCAACTGTCGACAGATTCTCCAACACCTCCTGCTGCACATCCACATCAAATGTATCTGCTATTTCCAGAATTTCATAAGTACTGCGGAGCAGCCACATTCCCATTGCATAAAATTCGCTTGCAAAAAGTGCCTTATCGCTTGCCAACCGGAAGCATTTGTGAATCTGGTACTGACAGGCATCCGGCTGCATTGTCTCAACCGCTTTTGCGAATTCCTCATATTCATTCTGAAAGTCCTTTGGCGAAAATAGAGTGTGCGGCTCCTTACAATATTCGATCCGTCTGCCGTTTCCCTTGAAGAGCCGGCTGGCAGCCGCCTCTTTGCTCATCTCAATCGCAGTACTGATCTGCTCGAAGCTCTCGACTTCACTGCTCACCCCGACAGTAATCCTGTAATGCTGGAAGTTCTCCAGATAATCACTCAGCTCATTGAAAAAATCCGTAATCCGGTTGTCGATATTCTCCTGCTCCGTCTGGAAATAATTTAACAGCACCTGCACGGAATGATTCGACTGCACGGCCGCAATCAGGTCGATGGTGCATGCCGAAAATGCATCCTCTGCCTTCTGCATGATCTTGCGGAGAACGAACTGCATCTGCTGTGTATTCTCTGCGACATCAATATTCCGGTCAAGCTTGAAGGTTAATCCCCGGAAGCACTTGTTCTCAAGCTGAAGTCCAAACTCCGTGTTCACAGCATCAATATTTTCCTGCTTTTGGCTTAGTATCTGTCTGAGGAATTCTTTGTGGCGCAGATATTTACTATCCTCCAGCTTTTTCTCAATCTGATCCACCTGTTGCTGCTTATCCTCACGTTGTTCTTCTTCCGTGACGATCTTCTGCAGCTGCCTGTTCAGCTCATCCTCATCGATTGGCTTGAGCAGATAATCTTCCACACCATATTTCAACGCTTTCTGCGCATAATCAAAGTATTTATATCCACTGACAACTATAAAATGGCATTTCACACCCTGCTCGGATGCCTTCTGAATCATTTCCAGTCCTGTCAACACCGGCATCCGGATATCCGTGATCACGATATCCGGCGATTCGGACAGGATCTTCTCATACGCTGTCTGCCCATCTGTCACAAGTCCAATACAGGTCAGTCCCAGCCGATCCCACTGTATCAATCGTTTCACAAGCTGTCCCACTTTTATCTCATCATCTGCAATTAATACCTTCCGCATTCTGTTCATGTTACTCACCTCTGTATGTACCGTCTTATGCTTTCTTATACTATCTCGTACCTTCGCTCGCTAAGGTTAGTTTATCATGATTCATACTTTGGAACTATCTGCTTTTTGTTATTTTTAACAGGTTTTTGTGCATGATTCGCGGCTGGTTATTCTATAATGCCGCGCTCCTTACTTCTTCGTCTTTATCATACACGCACACGCCATTCCGTGCAGAATCCTCAACATAAGATCCTACCAACTGCTCGTTGAATAGAATATCTGCATTATAATTCGTGATTGCATCTATCTCACTTATGATTTCATCCACCTCCGGAACAAACACGCCCTGCGAGTCATAGCAATTTATTGAACAATCTATCCATAGATCTATATCACTATGTTCCGTGCACCGATCAGTTATCGTACTTCCGAATACAACGATTTTTTGTATGCATGTATGTTTCTTCGCCATTTCAACGATTTCATACACGATTCTTCTCTTGAGAGGATGAATCTGCTTTTCCATCGGCATGATTATTCCGTTTCGCTCAAAAAAACTACGAATCTCCAGCATTGCCCGCTCGACATCCGCG
>USFH01000014.1 GCA_900553925.1 uncultured Clostridium sp. | reverse complement strand
ATTGGTGATTGTGTAAATGTTGATTTAAAAACATTAGGTGAAAGAGGACTTGTTAATCCAGATGAATTCAGTAAATGTAATAATGAAACAACTATTGTTAAAGTATGTAGACTTGAAAATGAAAAATTACATTTTGTACCTTGGCTAGTATGTACTGATAAAGAATCTGACAAAGAATATGATGAATCAAAAGAAGGAACAATAAATGATGTTATTGCTGATAAATCATATATAGACTTTAAGTATTTACCTATGGTTCTTAAGAAAGGTGATCAAAAGCTTGGAAAAGTAGAAGAACTATGGGAAGATGAAATCAAATATAATACTTATAAAACATTGAAAACAACTAAGTATTATAGATATAGGGATTTACAATATACTTGGAATTTAACTGATAAGATTTATTACACAAGCACTGGTACTAAAACAAATGCTAAAGATGTAAAAGAATATTATACAGTATCTCCTGCAGATGGATTTAACTTAAGTAGTGATAAAGCTACAGCATATAAATGGTACACTTCTACAAGTGGTACAAAAGAATATTATATGAAGAATGGAAGTAAATCATTTAGTGTTACTGCTCCGGCTGGATATCCAAATAAAGATATAGAAAGCGAACAAGTAGCATATGAAAGAAGCTATCCAGTAAAACATTATTATGTATGTAAAAGTAGTGATGGAAAATATACTAAGTATTCACTTGAAAAATGTGGAACTGGTGATAGTAGGAACTTCCCAAAACAAATTGATGAATTTGATTCTTGTGTACAAAGTAATTCACCAACTGAACAAGACATCATTAAAGGTAAAGAAGGAGCAAAAATTGGTAGATGTGTTGTAAGTAGAAATAATACTGCATGTACATCAAATGAAAAATATACTTGTGTTAGATTGGCTGCTTATTACTGGTATAAAGTAACTGGCGGAACTAAGACATATTATCCATCAGGAAAGAGCAATGCTAAAGATGAAAAAGTATATTATACAGAAGCTCCAGTTAAAGGTGCTTTAATGGATGAAAGTACTAAAGCTACTGCTTATAAGTGGTATAAAGAAGGTGCTAAGAGAGTAAGTGGATATAGTGCAACTGCTCCAAGTGGTTATCCAGATGCCACTAAAACAAAAGACTCTAAGTGGACTGAATTTACATCTTGGAGTGCTAAAAAGCCTGCATCAGCAAGATATAGAAAAATAGAAAGTAAAACAAAAATCAAATTACAAGAAATTCAAGGTACTAATGAAAATAGTTTTGAAGAAATTGGAACTGAATATGTAACTTTACCAGAAATGATAAAAATCTATAATGATAAAGGATATAAAGTAGAAAAACTAGAAGATATAATGTCTAATGGAGAATTAAAATATAAAGTAAAAATGTTAATTAGAAATAAAAAGGAGGCTAAATAGTCCATGAATGAATTAAATACATTAGAAAACAGATTAGATAATTTATTAGATCAATATGAAGCAATTAATATTGATTCAAATGATATGGGTATCAAAGAACTTAGTCAAATGATCGAATCATTTGACTCTGTTAAAGATGCTGCTTGGAATTATGATGAAAGTCATAGTGAACTAACAGAAGAAGAAAGAACAATAATTGATAGAATTACTGACACAGTATATGATAGAGTTAATGCACTTAATAGAATATTAGAAAGTAAAAATACTAGATATTTAGAAAGTGGCAGAGAAACTATTGAAATTAGAAGAGAATTAAGAGAAATTCAAAAGAGAATTGAAAAAAATGAAGCAATTGTAAATGTACAAAGAGGTCCAGAACTAGAAAAATCTGAAAGTTTCATGAAATTATACAATGATTCATTAAAAGAACTTGAAAGTGATAGACTAAGAGTTACTGAATTAAATAGTAGAAAGGCTTCATTATATAGAACAATGAGAGATTTACAATATGGTGTTACTTCTCCAGCTGTAAATGAAACTCGTGAAGTTGCTCATGAAGAAACTAAAACTGAAGAAGTTAAACCTATTTCAGTTGAACCTGAAAGAGAAGAAGTAGCAGAACCTCTACCAGAACCACTTCCTGAAGAAACACCAGTAGTTCCAGTTGCTCCAGTTGCTCCAGTAACTTCTGAAGTTGAACCACTACCTGCTGAATTAGATGCTCCAAGAGAAGAAACTGCAGAACCTCTACCAGAGCCACTTCCAGAAGAACTTCCAGAAGTACACAACAAACGATGCTGGTAAGGCATTGGTTGCTGCTGGTCCTAAGGCTGAGTAATTGAATCGCTTATAAATAAAGGTAACCCGCGTCGGCTGACGCGGGTTATTTTTTACCCTGTTTTATGTGGGGGGACGGTTCTTAATAATGGACATTCAATACAAGTATCTCTATATAGAATTTCTCACATTGCAAAATAAAGATGTACTCAAACATATATTTCTTTCTCGATTCATTCCATATACAATGTATGAAAGCTAAGAAGCTCTAAATGTTCTGATTTACATGTTAAAATATGATATGAACACGTTGGAGTTTGCAATGCCAGAAATTCTAATGTGATAGGTTGGGCAATTTGTCCGAAGAAAGAACCATCCCCGCACATAAAACATTCGCCACGCCCGAAGCCCAAAAATAAAATGTATTATCATCTGGAGGACGAGGGAAGAGAACGGCTGGAAGCGTTGGTTTCCGAGTACCGGGAGTTTTCACAGGTGATGAATGATATTTTAGGTTTGTGATACATCAAAAGAGCCGGAGTAATCCGGCTCTTTTGCGTTGCTGAAAGTATTAACTTATAGATATATGCGCTTATAAATTATCCTTCACGTACTGCTGTACCAGTTTTTCAATCAGATAGAACTGGGAAGGCCCGGCATCGAGAACGACCTTGTGGAATGCCTGCTCGTCGAATTTGTCACCGAGGGCAGATTCTGCGTAGTCCCGCAGCTCTTCGAAGGAGAGCCAGCCCATGACATACATCTGGTAGTTGACAGGTTCGGCGATGACATAATCCATGAGACTCTGCGCACCATCGGAATTAAACCCGTTGTCAGCAAGATATTTCTGCGTTGCTTCGAGATCCCAGCCCTCGTAGTTCACGCCGATCTCGACACGGGCGCTCACAAGCAGGTTCAGCTCGTTGTTGATACGTTCAAAATCTGCATAGCATGGATCTGGGTAATTCTGGAACATTTCATAGCTCATCATCTCGACATACGTTGCCCAGCCCTCGTTGTAGCCGTTGAAGTTAAGCAGCGCACGAATCGGTTCCGGTTTGGTGTTCAGGTAGTACGTGAACTGATACATATGTCCCGGGATTCCTTCGTGTGCCAGTGTAGACCACAGGTTTCCGGCGCCGTCGCTACCCATGTTCAGGTAGATTGAATTCTCGGTATAGGCATCGATCGGTGTGGTTACATAGAAGGCAGGGCTTACAATGTCCTCTAATGATTCATGTACATTTTCTACTTTATAGTGGACATCCGGCATCGCAGGGAATCTGTCTGCAAATGCATCCTTGAAGTAATTGATCGTTTCAAGCGGATCATTTCCGGCATACAGATCGTCGGATGCATCGTTGAAGTACTGCTCGTATGCGGAATAGTTTGCAAGGGCAGTTGTCTGATATTCATTCAGGACATCGGAAATCTTGTTATCCAGACAGTCGATGACTTCCTCCGGTGTCTTATCGGTGCCGACCTTGTCCTTGAGCAGGTATGCGTAATAATCTGTACCGTGGTCGAGATGTGCCAGTCCGAGGTCGTTCGTTCCATCTCCTTCGTGAATCGAGAAGAAATCAATGACCTTCTCGTAACAAGGGATAACAGAATTGATGACGGTATCATGGTTCCGGGTGATGTAGTCCTGAATCTGTTCTTCGCTTAAGCCCTCTACGCCACGCACTTTATCTTCAAACGTTGCAATCAGTAGGTTCTCTTCCGGTGTCTGGATGAATTCTTTGCATTGTCTTACAACCTCGCTTGCAGAATGATCGTTCATGAAGGTGCCCTTCTCAATCTTCTTTTCCTCTAATGCAAGGTAAGCGTCATAATAGTCGGACATCTGCCCGAGCAGTGCCAGATAATCCTGTACATCTCCTTCGTTGTAGAATTTGTATTCGGACATGTTGATCGGCATATTCGTCTGCAGACCGCTCGTATAGGCAAACGGTTCATACAGGTATGTGTAATCGTAGGATTCCAGATTGAGTGCCAGATAATCCTTCAGAACGTCGTAGGTGTATTTTTGGGAACCGGTCAGCAGGTCGTAGTCGAAGCTTTCAAGCTCTGTCTGTTCGTCGACAGTCTCCTGTTTGTCCTTCGCCATTGCCTCTTCGGACACGTCTGCATCTCCAAAGGTTGCGGTTGGTACTTCCAGATCGTAATCCGCAGGATTGGCAACGGTGTAATGTAAGGTTACAGTATCGCTGGTTACGCTCTCCTTGAAATTATCCATCAGGTATGTGTGAAACCGTTCCTGCTCGGCGATGGCTTCCTCGCTTGTCGGATCCGGAAGCGCGTAGGCGCAGTCGTCTAAGGAAGAGGCGTCGATCGGAGAAGCATCGTCCGGGCTTGAACCATCGGAGATGGCATCCTCTGTCAGCTCATCTTCGGAAATGGCAGAGCCTAACTGCCATTTCGTCTTATCATCGTTATTTCCGCATCCCGCGAGCATCACGGACATTGCACAGGCAAGTGCAAATGCAGTCATGCGTTTATAGAATTTTTTCCACATCGATATGAAACCTCCGTTGTTTATGATTTGCAGTACGTTATAGTATCTGCAGATTTTTAAATGTCATACAAAAACATCATACTAGAAAATGAAGGGTTACGCAATCCTCTATGTCGTGAAATAGACAGAATATGCAGTGTGGCTGGATGATCTTAAGCGAGGGCGTGCATTTTCAAGCCGTATCTGTCGAAAAAGACGGAAATACCGCAAGAGAAAGCGCACGAAAATCAAGTAATTTCCTGTAGATTTGTGTTAATGTAAGAACGGGAAAAATTACAAAACAGTAAGATTTTGTAGAAAACATGAAGGAGAGATGGGGAGTATGACAATTAAAGAAGCGGCAAAAAAATTACATGTTGAGACACATGTACTTCGATATTGGGAGAATGAACTGCAACTGGATATCAAGCGCAATGCACAGGGACACCGGTACTATGATGAACGGGATATACGCATGTTCGAGAGCGTGAAGGCTATGAAGGAGGAAGGGTTGACCCTGAAGGATATCCGGGATGCAATCATTCGGGCGAAGCGGGCGATGAAGGAGCATGCGGAGATGGGGACGGAACCGGAGAGATCACGGAAACAGGTGGATACAGAGACGGAATCAGAGGAAGTACGGAAACGTGCGGATGCAGAGACAGGGGCTGGGGAGGATCCTGTGTTGATGGAAAAACCGGAACCGGACGAGGACGGACGAACAACCAAACATCAGGCGCAGAGATATAATATGAAGTCTGTGGATGGAACCACGGGGAAGGAAAATGCGGTAGAATTGCAGCCGGTACATACGAGAATCGATGAAGATAAGGATTCCATGCTGGAGCGGATGGAGAAGGCGGTAGCGGAAAATGATCCGAAGGTAGTGGATTTCAAGCAGGCGCAGCTCCAGAGCGTGATGAACCGGGTGATCGCAACGGCACTTCGGGAGAATAAGGACATTATTACATCCTCGATTAAAGAAGAAGTGACTGCAGACGTGATGCGGCAGTTTGATGCTGTGATGCGGGAGAAGGAAGAGCGGGAGGAGGCACGTTACAGAAGACTGGATGATGTGCTTCGTGAAATCCGGCAGGCAAATGCGGAGGCGGCAGCGACGAAGGTGCGGCGGGGCCTCTGGAAAAAACGCCGGTAATAAGTGGTATTTATACTACAGGTAATAAAAACTTTCTGTGTCCGCTTGTTGCAAAACGAGGACAACTCTTGTATAATTCCATTTAGTTATGTGCAGATATAACAGGAAATACAGACGTGTATTTTAAGAATGGATGGATGCTATGAAGTTAGAAGTATTATATGAGGATGCATATCTGATCGCGTGCGTGAAACCTTATGGCGTATTGTCGCAGGGAGACCGCGGAAATGATGAGGATATGATTACCAGAGTCAGGCATTATCTGTATGACCGGAACGAAGACGAGGATGCTGGCGAGCCGTATGTGGCGGCGATTCACCGGCTTGACCGACCCGTAGGGGGTGTGATGGTATTTGCAAAGACCCCGGAGATGGCAGCGAAGCTTTCGGACATGCAGCAGGATGGCGAGATTACGAAATATTATCAGGCAGTGATTACCGGTGAGCTTCCGGATATGGACGGTGAGATGGTCGATTACCTTGTGCGGGATGGACGGACGAACATGACGAAGGTTGCGAAGAAGGGTGAGAAAGGCGCCAAGCGCGCGGAGCTTTTCTATGATGTACTCGATGTCATGGATACCGATGACGGAACCTTAAGCTATGTGCTGATCGAACTCGTGACCGGCAGACATCACCAGATCCGGGCACAGTTTGCAAGCCGGGGCTGTGGCATCTGGGGTGATACGAAATATAACCCGGAATTCACGAAGACGAAGCGCAAGTATAAGCAGATCGGCCTGTTCTCCTCACGGATGGAATTTACACATCCCATCACCGGGGAAGAAATCGTGATCAAGAAGGAACCGGAGGGCGAGGCCTTCGAGGTGCTTGACTTAGATGAGTTTGAATAATATAAGATAAGGAAACTCTCGTGTGACTGGATATACACAATCACGTGAAGGGATTCGGCAAATTGTGTATGATGAATACCGCGTTACAGAAATTGTATCACAATTGCCGAATCGGAAAAGAGGATATAGAAAGGAAAAGAGAAATGGCAAAGGACAAGAAATTAGTAGAGCATATTACAGCAATGGATGAGGATTTTGCACAGTGGTATACGGATGTTGTCCGTAAGGCAGAACTGTGTGATTACACAAGCGTAAAGGGATGTATGGTTTTCAAACCGGCAGGCTACGCGATCTGGGAACTGATCCAGAAGAATCTCGATGAGCGATTCAAGGCAACCGGCGTAGAGAATGTATACCTTCCAATGTTTATTCCGGAGAGCCTGCTCGAGAAGGAGAAGGATCATGTCGAAGGATTCGCACCGGAGGTTGCATGGGTCACACATGGTGGCTTGAATGAACTGCAGGAGCGTCTGTGCGTCAGACCAACATCTGAGACATTGTTCTGCGATTTCTATTCTAAGGAAATCGAGAGCTACCGTGATCTCCCGAAGGTATATAACCAGTGGTGTTCTGTTGTCCGTTGGGAGAAGGAGACAAGACCGTTCCTTCGCTCGAGAGAGTTCCTGTGGCAGGAAGGCCATACCGCACATGCAACAGCAGAAGAGGCAGAGGCAAGAACGATCCAGATGCTGAATGTGTATGCGGATTTCTGTGAGGATGTGCTTGCGATTCCGGTTATCAAGGGACGCAAGACAGATAAGGAGAAGTTCGCAGGTGCTGAGGCAACTTATACGATCGAGTCGCTGATGCATGATGGCAAGGCACTGCAGTCCGGAACGAGCCACAATTTCGGGGATGGATTTGCAAGAGCATTTGGCGTTCAGTATACAGATAAGGATAATAAGCTTCGGTATGTACATCAGACATCCTGGGGTATGACAACGAGAATGATCGGCGCTATCATCATGGTACATGGTGATGACAGCGGACTGGTGCTTCCTCCGAAGGTAGCTCCGACACAGATTATGATTGTTCCGATCATGCAGAAGAAGGAGGGCGTGCTCGAGAAGGCAGAGGAGCTCCGCAGCGTGCTCGCATCCAACTTCCGCGTGAAGGTTGACGATTCTGATAAGAGCCCTGGATTCAAGTTCGCAGAGCAGGAAGTAAAGGGTATTCCACTTCGTGTTGAGGTTGGACCGAAGGATATCGAGGCAGGACAGGCAGTTGTTGTCCGCCGTGATACAAGAGAGAAGACCATCGTACCATTTGACAAGCTGACAGAGACCTGCGAGGCACTGCTTGCACAGATGCATGATGATATGTATGCAAAGGCAAAGGCGCACCGGGATGCGAATACACATGTTGCAACAAACTGGGACGAGTTCACAGATATTCTGGAGAAGAAGCAGGGATTCATCAAGGCTATGTGGTGTGGCGAGGAAGCCTGCGAGACAGCAATCAAGGACGAGACTGGCGCAACAACGAGATGTATTCCGTTTGCGCAGGAGAAGCTTGGCGATGTATGTGTACATTGCGGCAAACCTGCAAAGCATATGGTTTATTTCGGTAAGGCATATTAATAAATACGATAACTGCAACCCTGCTGGTTCCGGCGGGGTTGTGGTTTATTATAATGGGGGATGCATATGAAGATAGAGATTCCGACAGGGGCGGCATATATTTTACAACAATTGAATCAGCATGGATATGAGGCGTATGTGGTTGGCGGATGTGTGCGTGACAGCCTGCTTGGCAAGCAGCCGCATGACTGGGATATTACAACTTCAGCGAAGCCGGAAGAGGTGAAACGAATCTTTGCGCGAACGATCGACACGGGAATCCAACACGGAACGGTGACGGTACTCGTGAACCGGGATATTCTTACCGCGGAGGATGCGGGAAATGTGAGCCACACCGATTACGCATTCGAGGTGACTACCTATCGTGTCGATGGAGAGTATAAGGATCACCGGAGACCGGAGACGGTATGCTTCACGGCAAGCCTCGAAGAAGATCTTAAGCGGCGGGATTTTACGATCAATGCGATGGCATATAACCCGGAGCAGGGCGTGATCGATATCTTCGGCGGACAGGAGGATTTGAAGCGGGGAATCATCCGCTGCGTCGGATGCGCTTGTGAACGGTTTGACGAGGACGCTCTGCGTATCCTGCGTGCGGTCCGGTTTGGGGCGCAGCTTGATTTTGCAATTGAGGATAAGACACGCGAAGCGATGCGCAATCAGGCACGTTTCCTGAAGGATATCAGCGCGGAACGGATCTGCACAGAGCTTACGAAGATGCTTGTCTCGGATCACCCGGAACGGCTGGAGGAAGCATATGAACTCGGACTTACGAAGGTGTTTCTGCCCGAGTTTGATGTGATGATGCAGACACCGCAGAACAACCAGTATCACCTCTATGATGTAGGGCATCATACTCTGAAAGTGATGGAGGCTGTGCCGGCTACGACGGTGCTTCGTTATGCAGCGTTGTTTCATGATATCGGAAAACCGGAATGTAAGACAACGGATGAAAATGGGGTGGATCATTTCTATGGACATCCGGAAGCTTCTGCGAAGCGGGCAGAGATCATCATGCGACGGCTGAAGATGGACAATGACACGATTGGGCAGGTGTGCAGGCTGGTGCGGAATCATGATTACGGACTATCCGGCAAAGGACCTGGGATAAAAAGCTTCCGCAAGTTTATCGCACAGCTCGGGGCGGAGTATTTCGAGGATTATCTGGCGATCCGGAAGGGCGACATGGCGGGGCAGAGCGACTGCAATCTCGAACAGCGTAAATACGTGATCGCGCATATGCAGGAGATGTACACAGAGATCATGGAGCAGAAACAATGCCTGAAGATGTCGGAGCTCGCCATATGCGGCAAAGATCTGATCGAATTAGGTGTGAAACCGGGACCGGATATGGGACGGATCCTGAAAGAACTGTTGAACCGGGTGCTGGATGCCCCGGAATTGAATACAAGAGAACAATTATTGGCGATTGTCAAAGAATCGTATCTATAGATGCGAACCGTCAATCGGAATGAATCAGCCCTTCCCGGCATACAATTAACAAGACTGATGTTGGGAGGGGATTTTTTGTGGCTGAAAAGATGTCGGAAGTGTATGAACTCTACGATGTGACGATCGATCACATGGGGCGGGGACGAGGTGCTTCTCTGCTGTATACGGACAAGGGGATATGGCAGCTGCGGGCGGCAGCGGCAGGTGAACACCGCCTGCTTTCGGAGTATGAATTCAAGGAGCGCTTGTATGCGGCAGGGTTTGCGCATGTTGACCGCCTGGTGAAGAATACACAGGGAGAACTTATCACCTGCGACCGGTATGGGAATCCTTTTGTGATGCGCATGTATTTCGATGGCAGGGAAATGAACGTAGGCAGCAAAAATGAAATCATGCTGGCAGTCGACAATCTGGTGGAATTTCACAGGGCGGGCGCTGTTGTGTGGAGAGAAGCTGATCAGGATATGCAGCTGCGGGAGAAAAATGATGTACGCCGCCGGAACCGGGAGATGAAACGGGTCTATAATTATATTATGAAGCAGAGCCCGAAGCGGGAGTTTGAGACGTTGTTCCTGAAGTTTTTTTCTTATTTCTATGAACAGGGACTGCAGTGTGAACGGGAAGAAGCAGCACAGGCAGGAACAGAGAAACAAATTCAGGAAGGAAATCATGTTGGATATTGTCATGGAAACTATAACCATCACAGTGTGCTGATCTGCCAGACGGGCGGAAACCGGTATGTGGCAACGATTAATTTTGATAAGTATCATGTGGGAAACCAGCTGCAGGATCTGTATTATTTTATACGAAAAACAGTGGAGAAAAATGGGTATTCCTTCCAGCTTCTTGAAGCAATCTTAGAGCGGTATGCAGACGGGTGTGCACTCCGGCAGTCTGATATCCGGTATATATACAGGAAATACAGGTATCCGGAGAAGTTCTATAAGCTGTCCAATCAGTACATAAATGGTTCGAAAGCGCGGATATCGCCCAAAATGGTCGAAAAACTGAACCGGATCTCGGAAGAGGAAGAGAAGAAACAGGAACTTCTAGGAAAATTATTTGCATATCATATCTAAAAATTTCGCTAGAAAAAATAAATATATAATCTTCACATTTACAAAATAATCTTGTATAATACAGAAGTTAAGGTGGTTTTATGGATAGAAGAAGGATATTGTGCATGCTGGTGATGCTTGCTCTTGCGTATACCCTGACCGCGTGCGGCACGGAGCCGAATGATGTAAAGGTGTATGAGAATACGGAAGATGTGACCGCAAGCCATGAAGAGCTTACGATGACAGCGATCATAACAAGCATGGACATGGATAACAATCTACTCCATTTTGTGTCAGTCCAGGATGGCACGGATGTGGAACTTCAATATCATGGCGGTGTGGGCGTGTATAGTGCACAAGGAACAGACATCGGCATTTCTGGTGTTGCGTGTGGAAGCGTTGTGGATATCGTATACTATGCGGATACAGGGAAGCTTGTACAGATTACACAGAATGCGAAGGTGAAGACATACACCGGTGTGAAGAAGTTTGCCTACCGGACAGACAATAACACAGCAGCCTATAATGGCGCAAGCTTTAAAATATCGGATTATGCAAAGGCGTTTGACGGTGACAGGGAAATCGCACTGATTGATGTGAATACAGAGGACGAAGTGACCTTGTACGTGTGGAACGGAACGTTATTATCAGTGGTGATCACCAAAGGACATGGATATATACGTCTGCTCAATCAGGGAACCTATGTGGGTGGATTTGTTGAGATTGGGAAGGACGTGATCGTGCCGGTAACAGCGGATATGCTGGTGGCGGTTGGCGAGGGTGAGTATACACTCCGGATCAGCCGGAACGGGTATTCCGGTGAGAAGCCGGTCCGCGTGACGCGGGATCGTGAGATGAATGTGGATATATCCGATATTGCGATACCATCAGGAACTGTGACATTTACCGTGACACCGGAGGATGCGGGAGAGACAATCTGCGTGGATGGTGAAACGATTGAGAACCGGACATATACAGGGCTTTATGGAGAGCATCAGCTTACGATTCAGGCGGATGGTTATGACAGCTTCCGGGGAAGCTTCAAGATCAGTGATACAGTGAAGACACTCCGGGTCACACTGCAGGCGGAGACCACAGAAGAGACAACGGAAGATACGACTGAGACAGAAGAAACCGGCAGTGACCAGACGACTGTAAGCGGACAGCAGACGACGGAAGACAAAACCGCGATGACGCAGGCAGGACAGACGACTGCGGCAGCCACACAGAGCGGTCAGACAACCGAAACAGCGGTACAGGGAAATAAGATTACGATTAAAAAACCGGAAGGCGTGGGAGTGTATTTCGACGGAGATTATGTCGGAATAGCACCGGTGTCGATCAAGAAGACAGCGGGAACACATACGATTACGTTATATAAGGCCGGTTATTTGATAAAGAGCTACACAATACAAGCCGAGGATAATGGCAAAGACGATGAATATAGTTACGCGGATCTGATATCCGTGCTCGACTAAATAGTAGGAGGAACATCATGGACATGGATTACAAGAAGGTTTATGAAGAATGGCTGACAAACCCGTTTTTCGATGAAGCAACAAGACAGGAGCTGGCAGCCATCAAGGATGATGAGAAAGAAATCAAAGAACGTTTCTATACGGATCTTGAATTCGGAACAGCTGGATTGCGCGGTATTATTGGCGCCGGTACGAACCGCATGAATAATTATATTGTTGCGAAGGCGACACAGGGACTTGCAAATTATATCAAACAGCGTAAGAAGCAGGCGAAGGGTGTTGCGATTGCGTATGATTCCAGACACTGTTCACCGGAGTTTGCAGATGTAGCAGCCTTGTGTCTGGCAGCAAACGGTATTAAAGCGTATGTATTCGAGTCGCTTCGTCCGACACCGGAGCTTTCTTTTGCAGTCCGTTACCTTGGTTGTGTGGCAGGTATCAATGTAACAGCCAGCCATAATCCACCAGAGTACAACGGTTACAAGGTATACTGGGAAGATGGCGCACAGATCACCCCTCCACACGATGCAGGAATCATGCGCGAAGTTAAGGCAATCTCCGTACAGGATGCCATTACCATGCCGAAGCAGGAAGCCATCCATGAGGGCTTGTATGAAGTGATCGGCAAGGAAATCGATGATGCATATATGGCAGAGCTCAAAAAGCTTGTTCTGCATCAGGAGTGCATCGACGAATACGGAAAAGAATTAAAGATTGTATATACACCATTGCACGGCACAGGAAATATTCCGGCAAGAAGAATTCTTCGTGAGCTTGGATTTGAGAACGTATATGTCGTTCCGGAGCAGGAATTGCCGGATGGCGATTTCCCAACCGTAAGCTATCCGAACCCGGAAGCAGCAGAGGCGTTTGAGCTTGCACTTGCGCTTGCAAAGCATCATGATGCAGACCTCGTTCTCGCGACGGATCCGGATGCAGACCGTCTCGGTGTGTATGTGAAGGATAAGGAAGGTGAGTATCACTGCCTGACCGGAAATATGTCGGGGAGTCTGCTTGCAGAATATGAGCTCAGCCAGATTAAGGCGACAAGAGGTCTGCCGAAGGATGGTGCACTGATCAAATCTATCGTTACAACAAACCTTGTAAATGAGATGGCGAAGAGCTACGGCGTGAAGCTCGTAGAGGTTCTGACAGGATTTAAGTTTATCGGACAGAAGATGTTGGAGTTTGAGACAAAACATAATGGCACATATCTCTTTGGATTTGAGGAGAGCTATGGATGCCTGATCGGTACACATGCCAGGGATAAGGATGCGATTGTGGCGACAATGGCACTCTGTGAGGCAGCAGCTTATTATCGCTCTCTCGGTAAGACGCTGTGGGATGCAATGATCGATATCTACGAGAAGTATGGTTATCATGTAGATGCGATCCATACACTTACTTTAAAGGGAATTGAAGGCCTCGAGAAGATTAAGAGTATCATGGATCAGCTGAAGTCCCACACACCGAAGGAGATTGCAGGCTTACAAGTACTCTGGGCACGTAATTATGACAACGATACAGCGACAAATATGAAGAATAAGGCGGTTATTCCAACCGGACTTCCGAAGTCAAACGTTGTATATTACGAGCTCGAAGGTGGCGCATGGCTTTGCGTCCGTCCGTCCGGTACAGAGCCAAAGATCAAGTTCTACTACGGTGTCATCGGCAAAGATTTCGATGATGCACAGCAGAAGTCAGAGGAGTTTGGCGAAGCAGTCAACAAGATGATTGAGTACATGATGTAAGAATATGAAAGCGATTTCGGGAACCCGAAGGGTGAAGAAATCGCTTTTGTTTATAGTGAAAGAAAATGAAGGGAAGATGGCATGCTGCAACTGAAAAACATAGTAAAGGACTATGGAGAGGGAGATTCAAAGGTACAGGCATTAAAAGGCGTCAGTATTAATTTCCGGGCAAATGAGTTTGTCTCCATTCTTGGTCATTCCGGCTGCGGAAAGACAACACTCTTGAATATTGTGGGAGGACTCGACCAGTATACGGATGGCGACCTTGTTATCAAAGGAAAATCAACGAAGAAATATAGGGACAAGGATTGGGATACCTACCGGAACCACAGCGTTGGTTTTGTATTCCAGAGCTACAATTTGATTATGCACCAGACTGTACTGCAGAATGTGGAGCTGGCTTTGACTTTATCCGGCGTCTCGAAGAGCGAGCGCAGACGCCGGGCGAAGGACATGCTCGAGAAGGTGGGACTTGGCAATCAGATCCACAAGAAACCGAACCAGATGTCCGGTGGACAAATGCAGCGAGTGGCAATCGCACGAGCGCTCATCAATGATCCGGAGATTCTGCTTGCGGATGAACCGACCGGTGCACTTGATACAGAGACAAGCGTACAGATTATGGATCTCTTAAAGGAGATTGCGAAGGATCGTCTCGTTATCATGGTCACACATAACCCGGAGCTTGCGGAGCAGTACAGTACAAGAATCGTCAAACTGTTAGATGGTGAGATCAAGGACGACAGCATGCCGTATTCTGACGAGGAAGCGGCGAAGGAAACATATGAGGAATTAAGCAGGAAGGACTTAAAGCATAAGCGGATGTCGTATTTTACGGCACTGAATCTGTCCTTCAACAACCTGCTTACGAAGAAGGGACGTACCCTGCTTACCGCATTTGCAGGAAGTATCGGCATCATCGGTATCGCATTGATCTTATCGTTATCGGATGGATTCCGGAATTATATCAAGAGCGTGGAGGAAGATACGCTTTCTACCTACCCGCTGGAGATCACGGATGAGTCCATCGACATGTCAGCGATGATGAACATAATGCTTGGTACGGATATGAAGAGCGAAGAAGAACATGATATGGACAAGGTGTATTCGAACAACTTTGTCGGAAATTATATGAAGAATATGCTTGGTGAAGTCAAGGTCAATGACATGGTATCCTTCAAGGATTATATCGAAGAAGGGGACGGTCAGAAGATGAAAGACTACACCAGCGATATCATGTACACCTATGGCATTACGATCAATGCGTATAAAAGTGATGTGGATAAGGAGGTCTACCAGGTCAATCCAAGCACTGTCTTTGACAGCATCGGTTTCGGTTCGATGTCAGAGATGGACAACCTTGGCATGACAGGAACGCAGAGTACAACGAATGTCTGGTCGGAGATGATCAGCAACCAGGAGCTGCTCGAGAGCCAGTATGATGTCGTAGCGGGACATTGGCCGGAGAATTACGACGAGGTCGTGATGGTTGTGACGAAGGACAATGAGATCAGCGATTATGAGCTGTATTCGCTTGGTATCCGGGATGTTGGCGAGATGCAGGAGATGATGCGTGCGGCGTTGAAGGGGGAGACGAAGACATATCCGAATATTTCATACACCTACGATGACCTGCTGAGTCTCACCTATAAGGTAATTCCGTCTTCGGATTTCTATGAATACGATGCTTCGGAGAAATGCTATGTCGATAAGAGCGATGATGCGGATTATCTGAAAGATAAGATCAAAAATGGGCTGGATATCAAGGTTGTCGGCATCGTCCGTCCGAATGAGGACGCAACCGTACATTCAATCACAACAACGATTGGCTATACTCACGCGCTCGTGGAGAAGCTGATGGAACTGTCGAGAGACAGTGAAGCGGGCAAGGCGCAGCTTGCGGATCCGGACAAGAATGTATTTACCGGCTATGAATTTGGGGCCGATCTGAATGAAGAGGCACAGAAGGAGGCCGAGCGGCAGGCACAGGATGCAATGAGCGAGATGGGAATCGCAGATATGACAGAGGATCAGTTGTATGAATATATGGCAAGTCTTCCGGCAGACCAGTTGAAGCAGTTCATGCAGACGATGACGGAACAGACGCAGAGTGTGTCAAACAGCATGTCGCTTTCGGATCTGAAATCTGCTGAGAACGCGACCTACGACGATAACCTCGTGACACTTGGGATTGCTTGTGAGAACGATCCGAAGGTGATCCGCATCTATCCGGTCGATTTTGAGTCGAAGGAGAAGATCATCGATGTGATCGAAGAATATAACGATATGGTGAAAGCGAACGGTGAAGATGAGAAGGAAATCTCCTACACGGATATGGTGGGAACGATGATGTCTTCCGTCAGTACGATCATCAATGCGATTTCGTATGTGCTGATGGCATTTGTTGCAATCTCGCTCGTTGTAAGCTCAATCATGATTGGTATTATCACATATATTTCCGTGTTGGAGCGGACGAAGGAAATCGGTGTGCTGCGAAGTATCGGAGCATCGAAGAAGGATATTTCGCGTGTGTTCAACGCGGAGACAATCATCGTTGGATTCGTGGCGGGGCTGATCGGAATCGGCGTCACGGTGATTCTGAATATTCCGATCAATGCAGTGATTCATCATCTCGCAGGGCTTACCGGCGTGGCGAAGCTGCCGGTTGCAGGTGGTGTACTCTTAGTGGCAATCAGTGTTTTGCTGACGATGATCGGTGGACTGATTCCGTCGCGTGTAGCATCGAAGAAGGATCCGGTTGAAGCTTTGCGGAGTGAGTAAGGAATAGCAGAGATCAAAAGAAACTGGAAGGATAGATGTTTGGCTATGAATGAGCATTTTTGCATGAGTATATGGGAGGAATGAAGTATGAGAGCATATGAAAATATAAAGATTGCGGTCGCAGGAACCGGCTATGTCGGGATGTCACTTGCAACGCTGCTGTCCCAGAATCATAGGGTGACGGCAGTCGATATTGTCCCGGAGAAGGTGGAGCAGATCAACCATAAGGTCTCACCGATCCAGGACGATTATATTGAGAAATATCTTGCAGAGAAGAATCTGAAACTGTCGGCAACATTAGACGGGGAGACAGCATATCGCGATGCGGATTTTGTTATCATTGCAGCACCGACGAACTATGACAGTCAGAAGAATTTCTTCGATACGACGGCGGTCGAAGCGGTAATCGAGCTTGTGATGAAGGTAAATCCGGAAGCGTTTATGGTTATCAAATCAACAATCCCGGTTGGTTACACCGAGTCCGTACGAAAGAAATATCAGACAAGCAGGATCCTTTTTTCTCCGGAGTTCCTACGGGAATCCAAAGCACTGTATGACAACCTGTATCCAAGCCGTATCATTATCGGTACGGACAAGGATGATGCAGAGGTGGACGCTGCGGCGCATACATTTGCACGGCTTTTGCAGGAGGGTGCGGAAAAGAAAGATGTCGACACGCTGTTCATGGGATTTACAGAGGCAGAGGCAGTTAAACTGTTTGCGAACACTTATCTTGCGTTGCGGGTGTCGTATTTTAATGAACTGGATACATATGCTGAGATGAAGGGGCTTGACACGCAGGCGATTATCGACGGTGTGTGCTTGGATCCAAGAATCGGGACGCAGTACAACAATCCGAGCTTCGGCTATGGTGGCTACTGTCTTCCGAAGGATACGAAACAGCTACTTGCCAATTATGACAGTGTACCGCAGAATATGATGACGGCAATCGTGGAAAGCAACCGCACGAGGAAAGATTTTATCGCGGGCCGGGTGCTTGAGAAAGCCGGTTATTACAGCTATGGAGCGAATAACGAGTGGAACGCAGCAAGCGAAAAAGAAGTTACAATCGGAGTATACCGGCTTACGATGAAGTCGAATTCCGACAATTTCCGCCAGAGCTCGATCCAGGGTGTGATGAAGCGGGTGAAGGCAAAGGGCGCGCGTGTGATTGTATACGAGCCAACGCTTCCGGAAGGGACAACATTTTTTGGCTCGAAGGTTGTGAATGATCTGTCGGAATTCAAGAAGCAGAGTGATGCGATTCTTGCGAACCGCTATAACACGGAGCTCGATGATGTGCAGGCGAAGGTCTATACACGCGACGTGTTCCGCAGAGATTAAGGAGATTTTTATGAAACCACAATACTCAAAAAAATGCAGATATGGCATCTGGCTGATTCTCTGTATTGCGGGAATGGTGATTTTCGACCGCTCTCTTGTGTTTGTTCCGAATCAGGGATTCAATGCACACATGAAGGTTGCGGTAGTCATCAATGTGTTTGCAATCGGTATTTTTCCGGTTCTGATGACATTTGTACCGGGACTGACATATATGACAGACTGCATGCTTGCGGCATTTGCTGCATGGATCCGGTGTGTACGTGCGAACTGGCGGAAGGCTGGCTTCTATGTGCTCCTTGTGGCAGGTGCATGGATGCTTTCTTTTGTACTGGAATATCTGGTGGTGGCAAAGCTCCTTTCACAGGAGGCAAATGCCAGCAGGCAGGCGCTTATATTTACAGTATTGCTTCTTGGAATTGTGTTCTATGGATTCCGGAACTGGGCAGGAAGCAGGCCGGAGCAGTTCTATCTGATTACAGCACTGATACTCGGGGGATTCCTGATATGGGTATCGCCGGCGACGCTTGGAACGATGAACGATGATGAGGTGCATTATCTGCGGACGATCGAGGAGGCAAATTTCTTCGATGGTGCCAGGCTGGAGGTAGAGAATAAACTGATGAAGGAATACGAGGCAACCATCTTTGACAAGTTTGCCTATGACCGGGAATCAAGAAAAGAATATTATGCAGAACTGAATGCGCTGTATGATGAAAAAAAGGTAGACCACCCGGATTATTTTGAACGGGCGATCTATTCGATTGCGTATCTTCCGGCAGCGATTGGCACAATCGTAGGGGAAGGTTTATCACTTTCATTTGTGCATGTATTCATGATGGGGAAATTCTTCAATCTGCTCTGCTATGCGCTGCTCATCTATTTTGCGATCCGGCGGATCCGGTACGGAAAGGTTCTGCTTGCGGCGTTCGGACTGCTTCCGACAAACCTGTACATGGCGGCAAACTATTCCTACGATCCGTGGGTAATAGGATGGATCGTGCTTGCATTTGCTTATTATTTCGAGGAAATCCAGAATCCGGATCGCCCGCTACAATGGAAGAATGTCATCTGCATGGTTGGATTCCTGCTGCTTGGCTGCATGCCAAAGGCGGTTTACTGCGTGATGGCACTGCCGTTTTTGTTCATGCCGAAGAAGAAGTTCGCATCGAACAAGATGCGTATGTGTTACTATCTTCCGGTGATTATAGTCGGTGCGGCACTGCTTGGCTCCTTCTTGATTCCGGTGCTTGCGAATGGTGCGGGGGCCGGGGATGTGCGTGGCGGAACAGGCGTCAATGCGGATGCACAGCTTGCATATATCTTTGCGCATCCGGGTGAATACATGGGTGTGCTGGCACGGTTTTTGAAGCAATATCTGTCGGTGGGAAATGCGCAGAGTTATCTGCAGATGTATTTCCATTTCGGAAATGGTGCATTTGTCGGTACGACGCTTTCTATTCTGGTTGTTACGGCGTTTCTTGACCGGCAGCCGGAAGAAACACTTGGGTTTGGTGTCCGCCTGTCCACCTTTGCCGGCGGAATTCTGGCAGTCGTGGCATGTGCGACCGCGATGTATATCGCATATACTTCGGTTGCGTCTGCGGAGATCGGTGGATGCCAGGGGCGGTATTTCCTGCCGGCGGTGTTCCCGATTCTGATGGCAATCGCACCGGACCGGATAGACAACAGGATGAACCGGAATGTATTTACGATGGTTCCGCTTATGATGCTTGCGGGAACATTTTTATATAATATCTACGGGTTCTGCGTGTGCCTGTATTAGGGACAGCGGAATCCGGATAGCTGAGGAGGGAAAGTAAAACAATGAAACAGTATGATTATTTAGTCGTTGGTGCCGGTCTTTATGGTGCGGTCTTCGCACAGCAGGCACTTGCAAAAGGGAAAAAGGTGCTTGTGATCGACAAGCGTCCGCATATCGCCGGAAATGTATACACGGAGAATGTGGAGGGCATCCATGTACACAAATACGGTGCGCATATCTTCCATACGAACAACAAAAAGGTATGGGATTATATTACAAAGTTTGCCGAGTTCAACCGCTTCACGAATTCACCGGTTGCGAACTACAAGGGCGAGCTGTACAGCCTGCCGTTCAATATGTACACCTTCAACAAGATGTGGGGTGTGGTGACGCCGGAAGAGGCAGCGGCAAAGATCGAAGCGCAGAAGGCGGCAGCAGGCATCACGGAACCGAAGAATCTGGAAGAGCAGGCAATCAGTCTGGTTGGAACCGACATCTACGAGAAGCTCATCAAGGGCTATACGGAGAAGCAGTGGGGACGCCCGTGTACAGAGCTTCCATCCTTTATCATCAAGCGTCTGCCGGTACGTCTGACATTTGACAACAACTATTTCAACGCACTCTATCAGGGTATCCCGATGGGCGGTTACACGAAGATGGTCGAAAATCTTCTTGCAGGTGTGGAAGTGAAGCTTTCGACGGATTATTTTGCGGATAAGGAAGCGTACGATGCGATGGCGGAGAAGGTCGTCTATACCGGTGCCATCGATGCGTATTTCGATTATAAGCTCGGCGCGCTCGAATATCGTTCCGTGCGGTTTGAGACAGAGCTTTTGGATAAGCCGAATTTCCAGGGAAATGCCGCAGTCAACTACACAGATGCGGAGACACCTTGGACACGTATTATCGAGCACAAATGGTTTGAATTCGGCATGGATGATGCGGGGAATGAACTTCCGAAGACGGTGATCTCAAGAGAGTATTCTTCGGAGTGGAAGGTCGGCGATGAGCCGTATTATCCGGTAAATGATGAGAAGAACGGCAAGCTCTATCAGGAGTACAAGGCACTTGGCGAGCAGGAGAAGCATGTGATCTTCGGCGGACGCCTTGGCGAGTACAAATATTATGATATGGATGCGGTAATTGCATCGGCACTCGATATGAGCGAGCAGGAGCTTGCATAAAGTTATCTGTCTGACAAAATAAATAAAACATTAAACGGCTCTGGATTGTATCGGTTGGTACGATCCAGAGCCGTTTGGCATTTTGACATTCGCATATTACAGAATCTATGAAATTTTCAAATCAGTCTTATTCCGGAGGTTACCGGAGCATCTCCAGAATCGTATTTACCATCAGGTCATTCTGCATTGGATTCATAATGGCAAAACGCACAAAGTGTGAATCCAATCCATGGAAATTCTCGCAGTTCCGAAGCACAATCCCTTTCAGATTGCAATGGGCAAGCAGTGCTTTCGCGGTTACATCTTCTTTCAGAATCTGCATCAGCACGAAGTTTGCACTTGGCTTGAACAGACGCAGGTTCTTGTTCGAGCTCATTGCCGAGCAGATCAGGTTGCGTTCGGTAAAGATACGGGAGCGGGATTCCTGAATATAGGATCTGTCATTCAGCATGGCAGTACATGCGGCTGCTGTCAGACAGGAAATGCTGTTCGGCGTTGCAGTCATATTGATGATCGCCATATTCGTCTCGTTGTTCATGATTGCGTAGGCAAGCCGCAGCCCCGGTACACAGAAGAACTTCGATACACTGCGCAGAATGATCAGGTTGTCGTATTCGTTCGTGAGGGAGATCGCTGTACGCACCTCGTAATTCTCGGTAAATTCGATATACATCTCGTCTAGCACAAGTGTGATACCATGTTCTTTGCATGCCTGCGCCAGCTTCGCTATGTCGTCTTTCGGGACAAGCTGGGAGGTTGGGTTGTTCGGGTTGCCGAGGATGACCATATCATACGCATCTGATAATTGCGCGATGAAGTCGTCCATGTCAAGCCGGTAATCTTCGCTGAGTGACAATTCGTAAAAGTCTGTCTCACAGCCATAGACGGACAGCACGTGTTCGTAATCCATGGCAGACGGAATCGGAAGAAGTGCCTTCTTCGGTGCAAACAGAGCAACAAATAAGCGGAGCAGATCCGAACTTCCGCTGCCGAGTACCAGATGCTCCGGTGTACAGCCGGCATAATCCGCAACCGCCTGCTTCAAAGGTGCATAGTAGGTATC
>USFH01000013.1 GCA_900553925.1 uncultured Clostridium sp. | reverse complement strand
GACCAGAGGATGGTTCCATTCCCTGATGGCAGAGTCGACACTGCTTTTCAACAAAGCACCTTATGAGAACGTCATCGTGCTCGGACATGTACAGGATGAAAACGGACAGAAGATGTCCAAGTCCAAGGGAAATGCCGTAGATCCGTTTGATGCCCTGCAGACATACGGCGCAGACGCTATCCGCTGGTATTTCTATACGGCATCCGCACCATGGATTCCAAAGAGATTCTCCGGCAAGCTTGTGCTTGAGGGCCAGCGTAAGTTTATGGGAACGCTCTGGAATACCTATGCGTTCTTCGTACTTTATGCAAATATTGACCAGTTTGACGCTACAAAATACAAGCTGGAGTATGACAAATTATCGGTTATGGATAAGTGGCTGCTTTCTAAGCTCAATTCTGCAGTAGCTGGTGTGGATGAAAGTCTTTCTAATTATAAGATTCCGGAAGCTGCAAAATATCTGCAGGAGTTTGTCGATGATATGAGTAACTGGTATGTCAGACGTTGTCGTGAGCGTTACTGGGCAAAGGATATGCCACAGGATAAGATCAACGCGTACATGACACTGTATAAGGCACTTGTGACACTCTGTAAGACCGCAGCACCGATGATTCCGTTTTTGACAGAGGATATCTACCAGAACTTAGTTCGTACGGTAGATAAGAATGCACCGGAATCTATCCACCTGTGTGACTTCCCGGAGGTGAACGAATCCATGATCGATCCGGAGCTTGAAGCAAGCATGGATGAAGTACTGAAGGTCGTTGTATTTGGACGTGCTGCAAGAAATACTGCGAACATCAAGTCCCGTCAGCCGATTGCAAATATGTACATCAAGGCTGCCAAGACACTGGATGATTATTTCGTTGATATCCTGCGCGACGAGCTGAATGTGAAGAATGTAGAGTTCAAGGAAGACCTGTCTGCATTTACCGCATACTCGTTCAAGCCACAGCTTCGTACCGTCGGACCAAAGTATGGCAAGCATCTGAACGCAATCAAGGAATACCTTGCAAATGTCGATGGCAACAAAGCGATGAGCGAGCTCAAGGCAGACGGTGTGATCAAGTTCACAGCAGATGACACAGAGATTGCACTCGCCGAGGAAGATCTGCTGATCGATGTAGCGAAGATGGACGGATATGTGACAGAGGGCGATAACTATGTAACGGTTGTTATCGACACAACCCTGACACCGGAGCTGATAGAGGAAGGCTATGTGCGTGAGGTAATCTCCAAGATCCAGACGATGCGTAAGGATTCTGACTTCCAGGTAACAGACCGCATCAAGGTCTATGTAACCGGCAATGCGAAGATCGCAGACGTGATGGAGAAGAACGCAGATGAGATCAAGCGTGTCGTACTTGCCGATGCATTTGTGATGGATGCAGCCTGTGACAACTCAAAAGAGTGGAACATCAACGGCGAGAAGGTTACGATCGGCGTGGAAGTAAGTAAATAATAAGTAAAGTTCTGCAAGTCAAACAGAGGATTTGCAAGCAAATTGTATAAAATTTTTTGTTAATTCACACATTCATGGGCAGATGTAACGAAAAATACATTTTTCATTGTATCGTGTAATTATGTCTGCTACACTGAATGTGATGAAATAGGGTCAAAAAGCCCTGAGAGATGACATGTCTGAGACGGGAGAGTATCGCGTAGAGGATTAGGAGTGCATGCCGGATGATGGTGGGCTGCAGGATAAGCTACGATAACGGTAATGAGAGGATAAGCAACGGGGATAATATGGACATGTTACGTAAGATAAGTGTGGGTATCTTCGGATGCACATACGCACATAAACAAGGAGGATTAATTCTATGAAGAAGATGGCTGATTTCGATAAGGAAAGCTTCAAGAAGGACGTCATTAACAACGTCAAAAACCTTTTCCGTAAGACAATCGATGAAGCAACACAGGAACAGGTATTTCAGGCAGTGTCCTACGCAGTGAAGGATCATATCATTGATCGCTGGATCGCTACGCAGAAGGCATACGAGGAGAAGAATGCAAAGACTGTTTACTACCTGTCTATGGAGTTCCTTATGGGCCGTGCACTTGGTAATAATATGATCAACCTCACATGCTATGAGCAGGTGAAGGAAGCATTGTCAGAGCTTGGTTTTGACCTGAACGTAATCGAGGATCAGGAGCCGGATGCAGCACTTGGTAATGGTGGTCTTGGTAGACTGGCTGCATGTTTCCTGGATTCCCTTGCTACATTAAACTACCCGGCATATGGCTGTGGTATTCGTTATCGTTACGGTATGTTCAAGCAGGCAATCGAGAATGGTTATCAGATTGAGAAGCCGGATAACTGGTTGAAGAACGGCAATCCATTTGAGGTAAAGCGTCCGGAGTATGAAGTAGAGGTTAAGTTCGGTGGCTATGTAGCGACAGAATGCAGAGAGGGAAAGAATTACTTCGTACACAAGGATTATCAGGCAGTTCGTGCGATTCCATATGATCTTCCAATCATTGGATATGGCAATAATGTTGTAAATACACTCCGTATCTGGGATGCAGAGCCGGTACAGGAGTTCAATCTTAATTCATTTGATAAGGGTGAGTATCAGAACGCAGTGGAGCAGGCAAACCTTGCCCGTAACATCGTTGAGGTACTTTATCCAAACGATAACCATTATTCAGGTAAGGAGCTTCGTCTGAAGCAGCAGTACTTCTTCGTATCTGCTTCTGTACAGAGAGCCATCCTGAAGTTCAAGGAGAACAACGCAGATATCCATGATCTTCCAAACAAGGTTACATTCCAGTTGAATGATACACATCCAACTGTAACAGTTGCAGAGCTTATGAGAATCCTTGTTGATGAGGAGAATCTTGAGTGGGATGATGCTTGGGATATCACTTGCAGAACATGCGCATATACAAACCATACAATCATGGCTGAGGCACTTGAGAAGTGGCCAATCGACCTCTTCCAGAAGCTTCTTCCTAGAGTATATCAGATCGTGGATGAGATCAACCGTAGATTCGTTCTTAAGATCGAAGATATGTATCCGGGCAACCAGGATAAGGTTCGCAGCATGGCTATCCTCTATGATGGTCAGGTTAAGATGGCACACCTTGCAATCGCCGGATCTTACTCCGTAAATGGTGTTGCTAAACTTCATACAGAGATCTTGAAGAAGCGTGAGCTTCGTGATTTCTACGAGATGCGTCCGGAGCAGTTCAACAACAAGACAAACGGTATTACACAGAGAAGATTCCTTCTCCATGCGAATCCATTGCTTGCTGACTGGGCTACAAAGAAGGTCGGCGACGGCTGGATTACAGATCTTCCGGTACTTGAAGGTCTGAAGAAGTACGCAACAGACAAGAAGGCTCAGAAGGAGTTCATGGACATTAAGTACAAGAACAAGGTTCGTCTAGCTGAGTACATCAAGGAGCACAATGGTATCGATGTAGATCCGAACTCTATCTTCGATGTTCAGGTTAAGAGACTTCATGAGTACAAGAGACAGCAGCTTAACATCCTTCATGTTATGCATCTGTACAATGAGTTGAAGGCAAATCCGAATATGGATTTTGAGCCAACAACATTCATCTTCGGTGCAAAGGCAGCTGCCGGTTACAAGACAGCAAAGCTTACAATTAAGTTGATCAACTCTGTAGCAGACGTGATCAACAACGATAAGTCTATCAAGGGCAAGATCAAGGTTGTATTCATCGAGAACTACCGTGTATCAAACGCAGAGATTATCTTTGCTGCAGCAGATGTATCGGAGCAGATCTCAACAGCTTCCCGTGAGGCTTCCGGTACAGGTAACATGAAGTTCATGTTGAACGGTGCTGTTACACTTGGTACGATGGATGGTGCAAACGTAGAGATCGTAGAGGAAGTTGGTAAGGAGAACGCATTTATCTTCGGACTTTCAGCTGAGGAAGTAATGAAGTACGAGAAGGATGGCGGTTACTATCCAATGGACATCTACAATTCAAATCCAAAGGTTAAGAAGGTTCTTGACCAGCTGGTAGATGGCACTTACTCAAATGGCGATAAGGAATTGTTCCGTGACTTATATGATTCTCTTGTAATGAAGGACGTATATTTCACATTGAAGGATTTCGATTCTTATGCAGATGCACAGAAGCGTGTAAACAAGGCATACAAGGATAAGGCTAACTGGGCTAAGATGGTTATGCTTAACACAGCTTGTGCCGGTAAGTTCTCTTCTGATAGAACAATCGAAGAGTATGCACAGGAGATCTGGAAGCTTGAGAAAGTAGAAGTTACATTGTAATTTTATAGATAGGAATATATGAGCGGCTGTGCGTGCATATGCCGGTTATATGGGAGAGGGCTGTCACTGTTTGGTGGCAGCCTTTTTTGGAGTACATTGGGGTGGAATGGGTAGAATGTGGTGGAGTGGGAAAACTCCCGCATTTATGCGGTGCATTTGACGACCGCTAATCAGAGCAAGATGCGCAGAGCGCAACTTGTCTCTGTATCATATTATATATGTGACAGAGGGACACTTCTTGTGACAAAAGCGTCCCCGAAGGAGCGCTATGGAACAACAACACCAGATACATACAATTGCACCAGTGTATAATGAAGCGTCTCGTATTCTGATACTGGGAAGCTTTCCTTCTGTGAAGTCAAGAGAAGCAGGATTTTTCTATGGACATCTGCAGAATCGTTTCTGGAAAGTGCTTGCGAATGTATTTCAGACGGAGGTGCCAGGTACGATTGCGGAGAAGAAAACATTTTTGCTGGAACATAGGGTTGCAGTCTGGGATGTGATCGGACAGTGCGAGATTGCAGGGTCTTCGGATAGTTCAATCCGTAATGTAGTTCCGAATCCGATTCAGGAAATTCTGGATGCGACGAAAGTAGAGCAGATTTTTGTAAACGGGAAAAAAGCAGAACAACTTTATAAGCGATATATTTATCCGGAAACAAAAAGAAATGCCATCTGCCTGCCATCTACCAGCCCGGCAAATGCAAGCTGGAATCTGGAGAAGCTGACAGAGGCATGGAAAATTATATTAGGATGATGTGAAAGTCTTGATCATAATTTTAATCAGTAGAAATGCTGCGTCAGAGATGGAGTCACTTGTCTCATGTGGCAATTTCTTTTTCGTTTGAATGATTGTGCGGATATCTTTTAATTTTAATGTAAGAAAATCATCGACTGTTTCAATTCCGGCGGCATCCAGAATCTGAAAAACAGCTTCTACAATTTCTTTTCGTTTGTCCCTTGGGATTAGCGCAATCCATTCGCGGATTGCCTGATTTGCAAGTACACTTTGATTGGCAGGTGTAATTGCGTGAACAAAATGATTTCCAAGTACTTCCCAGGACATGGCATCATGTTGCTTCAGACCTTTATTTTCACTTTTAATAACGATGTAGTCCTCTTGATGTTCAAATAATCGTCCTACAACCGAGGATTCCGGTACAATTGTTGTGATGACAGGTAACAGATTCTGATATGCCGTACTCATAACGACATCCCTTGAGAATCCCGGACCATCATTGTTGTAGATAGCAATGATTCGATCACGCAATGATTTTTTACAGTACATTCCAGCGTAGATGGCGAAATTTCCACCTTTGGAATGACCTCCCAGACGAAGCGGGATAGACAGATCTGTAAAGGTGTTCAGATACGCAAGAGCTTTTTCTTGTCCTGGTGTCTGTTTTAGATAAAGCATATTGAAATCTTCGTGCCAGCCGACAAGCGTTGCATCTGTGCCAGAAAACGCAATATAGATGCTGTTATCATCCAACTGAATTGTGATAGCGGAAAATTGTGATTGCTCCTGCTCACTGATATCGTTGACATATCGCGATAATTTTGCATTCTTAAAACGATTACTCTTAGCCATTTCCTTGAGAACAAATATAGCATTTTTTGTCATGGATACATGATCAAGTAAATCCTGCTCATTGTTTTGTTTGAAAAAGTTCTTCGATGCGTCAAGCAGGGAGATGGCGTGTGCTGCGTTATCAGATACAATATTATTAAGTTCTACATAGACTAATTGTGATAGAATCAGATTGTCAATTTCATTAAATGGATCCTGTGAAAAAGTCAGGTCTCCACGCCATTTTATATAATCAATGATATTACTCATGAAATACCCCCTTTTTATGGATTCTTTCATAAAATAAATTAGAGATATTGTACCATATATGGATGGAAATTATAGAGATAAATAAAAATTTAATAGAAAATTCATTATTTTTTTGCGTGGGATGTTTTTTGTACACATAAAAAGTTAAGATGGGTACAACAAGGTGAGATTTCAATAAAAGAAAGGAAGCGCAGAAATATGAAACAATATGTAAATGGCAATAAAATTATAGAAGGAATCTACGTATGCAGTGCTGTGACAGGTGGTATGGTTGTTATCTCTATGCCTTTAGTTGGAGTGCTATTGTTAGTAATCGCATTTTTAGCAAGACGTCTTGTAAAGCAGGCAAATATGGAAGACGAATATATGACGGAACCTAAGGTAAATAAGGTGACTGCCTGTAAGATACATGCAAACCGGGCAACTATGGCAGAAAATAAAGAAATAGTATCGCACAAGAGCGAACGTATAAAGAAGGCGGCATAAGAATAATCCGTTGGAAAATGGCGCTACATTCGTGTCATTTGAACGGAGAATTGATTGACAAAAGAACTCATGTTCGATAATATATCTATATATGACAGATATTGAATGTATGGATAGATTGGAGATTGGATATGAAGTTTCCCGATAAAATTACAGAAGAACAACAGAAAATTATACAGGCAACGGAAGGGTATATTCGTGTAGCGGCGGTGCCTGGATCCGGAAAAACCTTTGCACTTACTTATCGAATTGCATATCTGATTACAGAATTGTATGTAGATCCGGCATCCATTGTTGCATTGACATTTACAAATAAAGCAGCCGGAGAGATGAAACAGCGATTGAAGGATATCATAGGAGATAAATGTAACTGTTTTGCAGGTACTTTTCATGGTTATTGTAACAAGATCCTAAAGGAGGAGATTCATCGATTGTCGTTTCCAAAGACATTTTCTATTCTGGATAAGAAGGCAGAACTTGAGCTGATTCGGGAAGTGGCAGATGAAGTGCATGTGTCGTTAAAGCAGAGTACTGCGCGGAAAATGATGGAAGAGATTGATCGGAAAAAACTGGATACTGCCTATATTGAATGGATGACAGAGCCGGATCTGTCTCATTTGGAGCAGATGATTGCACAGACAGATGAAGCATATCAGAAGGTGTTCTATGCGTATATCAAGAAAGAACGGGAGAATTATGTTCTTGATTTTGAGGATGTGATTCATTTTGCACTTTATATCTTTGACCATTTTCCAAAAGCACGGGAGACGTGGCAGGATCGGTGTATGTATGTGCTCTGTGATGAATTTCAGGATGTGAGTGCGGAGCAGTACCGGTTGTTAACGGTATTGAGTGGAAAATATGGGAATCTGTTTGTAGTTGGGGACGATGATCAGAATATATATTCCTGGAGAGGATCCAATCCTGAATATATGATTCATTTTCATGAGAATTATCCGGAGGTAAAAAGTTATCAGTTGACAGAGAATTTCCGGAGCACACCACAAGTGGTGGCATTGTCAAAATCATTGATTCAACAGAACCGGAACCGACTGGAGAAAGAAATGTTCACGAACAACCAGACGGGAGCCAAGCCTGTGTTTAATCAGTTGAAAACGGAAAAAGAAGAATCTGCCTGGATTGCAAACTGTATTGCAGATGGGCAGGCACAGGGCAAATTGTATTCAGATTATGTGGTGCTTGTACGTGCATCTTCCCAGACACGTTCACTGGAAGAAGCATTTGTCAGAAAGAAGGTTCCGTATAAGATCTTAAGTGGTGCCAAGTTCTACGAAGCGGAGGAGATTCGGACTGTGCTGGCATATCTGCGAATGATCTATAGTCAGACAGATCTGGATTTTCGATATACGATTGCACGGCCAAGACGTGGGTTTGGAAAGAAATCACAGGAGAAGCTGGCACTTTATGCAAAAGCGCATCAATGTACGATGTTTCAGGCGTTAGGGGCAGCGCTTGCGAGTGGGGAGATTACGAAGGAACCTGTTGTGCAATATTATCAGGAGATGCAACGGTTGCATGAGAACTATGGGAATTACTCTTCTCACGAGCTTGCGAAGGCATGCCTGGCACTTGGATATCGTACGGAGTTAGAACAGGATTTTGATCAGACGAAGCTGGATAATGTGTCAGAATTGCTGGATACTATTCAGACATTGGAAAAAGAAAATATGGAGCCGGTTCCACTTGGAGATATGTTGGAGCATTTTGCGCTTTTTACGGCACAGGATGAGGATACAAAGCACAATGTTGTGCGGGTGATGACGATTCATACGGCAAAAGGATTGGAATTTGACACCGTGTTTATACCAGGATTGATAGAAAACCAGTTTCCAAGTTACCGGCTGAAAAATGAAGATGAATATGAAGAGGAGCGACGATTATTGTATGTTGCTATGACGCGTGCAAAAAAGATGCTCTATCTCAGCAGTTATAAGAATAAGGTCGAAGGATATCCGGCACGAACTTCGTCCCTGTTATGTGGAATTGATACAGACTGTGTGGCATGTATCAATGGCAGCCGGTTACCATACGGATCCGTGACGGAACCGATGCGGGAAAAGATGCAATTTAAAGAGGGAGATATTGTTTGGCATAAGATTTTTGGAAAGGGTAGGATATTAAAAGCAGATACAGAAGCACAGGTCTATGAGATTCAGTTTGAACAGTTGTCTGCGATTAGACGGATTCAATTCCGGGCAGAATTAAGGTCAGAAGGATGGAATGATGATTGATTTTTTGTGTGAAATTGGCTATGATAAAATAGGTATGTCCTATGGGACAACAAAATAAATGCAGGCAAGGAGCGGTTTGTTTTATGGGAAATTATGTATTAAGCTGCTGTTCGACAGCGGATCTTTCAAAGGAACATTTTGAAGCAATCGATGTAAAATATATATGTTTTCATTTTGAATTGGATGGAACGCAGTATGAGGATAATCTGGGTGTCAGTATTCCGTTTGATGAGTTTTATGCGCGCATGGCAAATGGCGCAGATACGAAAACGTCCCAGGTCAATGCGGAGGAGTTTGAGGAGTATTTTCGTTCCTTTCTTGAGCAGGGACTGGATATCCTGCATATAAGTCTGTCGTCAGGAATCAGCGGCGTGATCAATTCGGCAAATATTGCAAAGGAGACACTGCAGGAGGAGTTTCCGGATCGGAAGATCTATGTTGTGGATTCTCTGGCAGCTTCATCCGGATATGGATTGTTGATGGACAAGCTTTCGGAGCTTCGCGCACAGGGAAAGACAATCGACGAGGTGCGTGATTTCGCGGAAGCGCATAAGCTGAATCTGAATCATTGGTTCTTTACTTCCGACCTCACATTTTTTATCAAAGGTGGGCGTGTGACGAAGACGGCAGGATTTATCGGGAATGTGCTGAACATCTGTCCACTTCTGAATGTAGACTATGAAGGAAAGCTGATTCCGCGATACAAGATCCGGACAAAGAAGAAAGTGATTCAGGCAATCGTGGATCGTATGGAAGAATGCGCAGAGGATGGACTTGACTATTCGGGCAAATGTTATATTTCCCAATCGGCGTGCTATGAAGACGCACGTGCGGTCGCGGATCTGATCGAGGCGAGATTCCCGAAGCTCGATGGAAAGGTAGAGATCAATCATATCGGTACGACAATTGGAAGCCATACAGGACCGGGGACAGTTGCGCTGTTCTTCTGGGGAAAGAAGCGGGAAGACTAATGAGCGAAGAACATATATACAAGATTATCAGGATCGATGAGGAGGACTTTGGCTGTGAAGGCAGACCAGAGGGCCAGGCTCCGATGGTACGTGTCGTAATGGAATCCGATACAGGAGAGACGGCGGTCGTGATGATGGAGGATGCTTTGATGTATGCCAGGAAACTGGATGTCGGTGTGGTGGCAGTATTGGGTACAGATGGGATGTTGTATCAGCCCGGAACAGAGCTGGAAATCCCGGAACCGGAAGTTTTGCCTGTGAATATTGAGAAACAGGCAGAATGGATGGAAAATTATTGGGATGCATTGGAGGAATTGGATGATCAATGGCAAAGTCAGAAAATCAGAAATTAAAGCTATTGTATATTCGAAAATATCTGCTGGAGCACACGGATAAGGATCATCGGGTGACAACGGCAGATATTATTCGGGAGCTGGAAAAATATGAGATCAAAGCGGAACGCAAAAGCATCTACAATGATATCGAATGTCTGCGGGAATTTGGGATGGATATCAGACGGGTGCAGAAGGATCGCACCTACAGCTATTATGTGACAAACCGCCCGTTTGAACTGCCGGAATTAAAGCTTTTGGTGGATTCTGTACAGAGTGCGCGATTTATCACAAAGAAAAAAACGAATGATTTGATTAAAAAGATTGAGAAGCTGGCGGGGAGTTTTGAGGCGTCACAGTTACAGCGGCAGGTGTTTGTCGCAGGTCGTGTGAAGACGATGAACGACAGTATCTATCGGAATGTGGATCGGCTGCATATTGCGATATCAGAGAATTCCCAGATCCGGTTTCATTATTTTCAGTGGAATGTAAAAAAAGAACCGGAGCTTCGCCGGGATGGTACATATTATACGGTAAGTCCGTGGGCACTTAGCTGCAGTGATGGAAATTATTATCTGGTGGCATATGATGCGGAAGAAGCGAAGATTAAGCATTTCCGGGTGGATAAGATGCTGGATATCCAGATGACGGGAGAAAAAAGACAGGGAAGGTCTGTGTTCAATAAGTTTGATACAGCCATCTACGACAAAAAGCTGTTTGGGATGTTCGGTGGAACCGAAGAGCGTGTAAAACTGCTTTGTGATAATGCATTAGCAGGCGTGATTCTTGACCGGTTTGGAACAGACGTGAACCTGATCCCGAAAGGAGAAAACCAGTTTACGGTTAATGTCGACGTTGCGGTGAGTCGCCAGTTTGTATTCTGGGTACTCGGTCTTGGGGACGGAGCCAAGATCGTGGCACCGGAATCGGTTGTAGCGCTCGTGCGGGAAGAAGTGACCCGGTTGGAACAACAATATATGTAAAAGTAATACTACATAATTGAAATAGAGTCAAAAGGATTGAACGATGTGTTCAATGACAAATGCAGTTCGACCAGATATACTGGACATCGTAGAAAAGACGATGAAAGAGAAAAGAAATGGAGCGTGATGCAGATGTCAGATGTAAGCTTAAATGTTTTCACAAGCCCGCATGAACGGCCGTTTGAAAATGTCAAGTACGGATTTAATGATGGTGCAGTCGATGGTGCAGTCGTTATCTTTGAAGATTCCAAAACCAGACAGGGCTACGTAGATATATATGCGATTATGCCGGGGAATCCGCCGATGGATGAAATCAGGGAATGTAGAGATTTTGCCCGCAAACGGTTTAGTGACAGAATAAAGCCGGGAGCACTTCAGATCATGATACTTCCTGCTGTAGAGCAGATGAATGTTACGACTGGAATTACGTATTATGAGGGACGTGCTGATGGGTTCTGGAGGGACGAAAAGGAGTTTGTCCGTGACATGTGCAGGCGTGCGATGCGGGCGTTTCAGGTTCCGCAGAAGTCAATCTATCTGTATTATAGCGAAAACGATGATACAGATTCGATTGCCTATTTCGGCTACTCCATCCGTTATTTCCAGCCGGAACAGATTGCGGCGCAGAGAGATGGAAAAAACGTAAAATGCTGCACGTTCCGTGAATTTAGTGCAAGAAACAGACGTTTGGCTATGGAGTCAGCAAAAGGGAAGGCAGAAGAAACCCAAAAGAAAAAAACACCGAACACCAATCAGAACAGCCAGGATGAAATGTCGGATGCTGCTACAGAAGCCGTTATGAAGCATAGTGATGCAGAGAATTGCCAGCCGGACGATGTTGATTTATGGGAGGAAGCGGATTATGGGTATATCCATGAGCCTACCATGCAGGAGCGGATAAAGAATTTTTTGAAGAACAATTCCTTTGCCCAGATGCTGTCCTTTATGCAGGCAAGAGTGAAAGGGCAGCCGGAGCTGCCTAAGATTCTGGCAGGCGTATACCGCTATCTGCAGTGTATCGCAGAAAATAAGCAGGTGCATAATAACATCCTGCTTGCAGCACCTTCGGGCTGTGGTAAGACGGAAACCTTCCGGGCACTCAGAGATTTCTTCCGGGTGTATCTTCCGGAATTCCCGGTTCTTCAGGTCGATGTGACATCCATCACGGAGGAAGGCTTCAAGGGACCGGATACGATCGAGATCGTCCGTGGACTGTTTGAAACGGCGGACCCAACCGGAATCGGGATTGTTTTTATGGACGAGTTCGACAAGAAGCTGTCACCATCCTTTACAAGTGGCGGCAATAACGTGAATGCGGCGGTGCAGGCACAGATCCTTACTTTGCTGGAAGGACGAACAGTCACGCTGCAGGATCAAGTGATCGACACGGGCAATACGCTGTTTATCGGACTCGGATCTTTCGACGCATGCAGACAAAAACGTGAGACAAAGCGTGGTGGTCTTGGGTTTGGAGCGACTGCACAGAGTGAGCAGGAGGATCATTATCATCCGATCTCCAGAGAGGAGATGATCAAGCTGGGGGCATCCTATGAGTTGCTTGGACGGTTCCAGATCATTGCGAATTACTATCGGTTATCCAAAAAGATGGTAAACGAAATTATCGACAGACGCTTGGAAGAACTGTCGGATTCCATTGGCTACCGGGTCGAGGTTACAGACGATCTGCGGGAGCAACTCTGGCAGCAGGCAAACGGAAAGTACGGATGCCGTATGCTGGAGAACGCGCTGGTCGATCAGGCAATGGCGATTTTACCGAGACTTCTGGTCGAAGAAACCTCTGCCAAAAACGTAGTTGTGGTGCTGGATAAGGACGGACAGTCGCGTGTCGGGAAGCCTGGAACAACGAAAAAAACAGTAGACATAGACGAATTGCCATTTGTGTAAAACAAAAAAGAATGGATCCGGGGGTTATCCCATGGATCCATTTTTTGCGTAGTGTATGTCATATAGCATATGATATTTAACGAGCCGGCAGGCGGGATGTGAACCTTCCGGGCACTGCGCGATTATATGAGAAAATATGGGATTAAATGTCAAATAAACCTCATATTAAAATCGTATAATAACCGCAAGAAAAATAGCTGTTGTAAAATTGACAAAAATGTGGTTTCATAGAACATAGGATTATTATGCGATTTTATAGAAAAAGAGGGGAATTACAGTATGCCAGTTTTCGATTTTTCGAATTCATCGAGTACATCAGACAAGCAGGCAAAGCCTGTCTGTACATACATGACATTTTTGTCTGATGCCAAAGAGAAAACACCGGAGGAACCAATCCTGGTGTTAGATAATACAAGCCGTAAATGGGCGCATCATGCGTCCGGCATGTTTGCGAATCAGAGCAAACATACGGCGTTTGAATTCAATGATACAGATGGAACATGGTCTGCGGATATTCTGCGTGTGGATGCGCGGTTTATCAGTCTGATCAAATGGCTCGGAGATAACCGGATTCCAATCCGTTTGTCTGGGCAGAATATGGAGGATGGCTATGCCGTCTATAAGATCCGGGAGACTGCATATGGCGGTGCGACAAAGTTGTCTGCAGAAGATGGTTTCCTGCAGTTTATGATCGAGCGCCTGCTTGCAAGCAGTGCGGCAGAGGAAGTCGAGGAGGACGAGGACGCGGATGAAGTCGGTGATGAGATGAAGCTCACAAGTCTGCAGAGCATTTCCGATTTCATGATGTGCGCAGGTAAGACGATGCCGGACAATATCCGCCTGTGGGCACGAAGGAATCTTGCCGTTGCCCGTTCGAGTGAGGTGTCACAGGAGGAACGACGTCATGCGCAGCGAGCACTATCCATCATGCTGAACGTGCAGTGGAAGAGTAATTATTTCGAGGCGATAGATCCGGTGTGGGCAAGGAAAATCTTAGATGAAGAGCTGTACGGATTAGAGCGTGTAAAACAGAGAATCATGGAGACGATCATCCAGATCAACCGGACACATACATTACCGGCGTATGGACTGCTCCTGGTAGGACCGGCAGGAACCGGAAAATCGCAGATTGCGTATGCGGTAGCAAGGATTCTGAAACTGCCTTGGACAACGCTTGATATGAGTTCCATCAAGGATCCGGAGCAGCTTACGGGAAGCTCCCGAATCTATGCGAATGCGAAACCCGGAATTATTATGGAAGCATTCTCGAATGCAGGTGAATCAAATCTTGTATTTATCATCAACGAGCTGGATAAGGCGGCATCCGGCAAGGGAAATGGAAATCCGGCGGATGTGCTGCTGACACTTCTGGATAACCTTGGATTTACAGATAATTATATGGAATGTATGGTACCGACGACAGGAGTTTATCCGATTGCAACTGCAAATAACAAGGAGGATATCAGTGCACCGATCATGTCGAGATTCGCGGTGATTGATATTCCGGATTATACATTTGAAGAAAAGAAGATTATATTCACGAAGTTCGCAATGCCGAAGGTACTGAAGCGCATCGGGCTTCGGGAAGAGGAGTGTGTTGTGACAGATGCGGGCTTAGATGCGGTAATCCATCAGTTTGAGAATACGACGGGAATTCGTGATATCGAGCAGGCAGCGGAACATCTGGCAGCAAATGCCTTGTATCAGATCGAGGTAGAGCATGCAGGGCATGTGGTATTTGATGCTGCACAGGTAGAGACGTTGTTTGCATAACGGGATAGAGGAAAACAGGGAGTTTAATAAAAAATGTGTGAAAAGTTGGAGTTCAATGAGAAGTACAAAGCATTTACAGAAGTCTTGCACCGGGAGGTTCAGACCTTCGAACAGTGTGAGGAAGATGTGGTGCAGGCACTTGCGATTGTTGCAGACGATCTGAAGCTTGGCAAAGTGAAATATGAGCTGGATGCTCCGGCATCTAAGATCCGTCCGCACGGGGAGCATCGGGCTGGAAAATTATATGATAATCAGAAGGGCACATATGGAAAGGCAAAGCATCAGGTATTTGTACTGCCGGATGGCGGAACAATGACGTTTTCCGTTTATCTGTGTGAGGATGTGGACGACTCAAAGGAAGATCAGGATACGCAGCAGATTTTGCTGAGGGAGATATATTTTCAGTTCAGTCGCGTTATGATGCAGGGATTACTGCGCAGCGTATTGCTGACGGATATGGCAACCGGTGTTGCGAATCCGGAAGCATTTATGCAGTTTATTGGCAAACAGTTAGCGACCGGACAGATTCATACATATACAGTATTTTTCTTCAATGTGCATAATTTCAAATATGTGAATAAGATTTTCCCTTATGAAGAGGGAGATATTATATTACGTAATTACGCCGGAATGGTAGATAAGATGTTGCTGGATGATGAAATCGTCGCGCGCCTCGGAGGCGACAATTTTATTGCATTAGTAAAAAATGAGCGAAGCGGGATTTTTTTATCAAAAATTCAGAATCTCCGTCTATATCATCGGACCGAAATCAAGGAAAAAGAGTTTGTATTTGGTGCGACAATCGGTGTCAGTAAGCTGGAAGATATCCGGGCACCGAGAGATGTAATGGCACGCGCAAGTATTGCATATCAGGCTGCCAGACAGAGGGGCAGCGGAACGGTTGTATTTTATTCGACAGAGATCCAGAATAAAATAATGGAGGCACAGGGAATCATTGCAAGCTTTCTTCCTGCGCTCGAGGCACATGAATTTGTGGTCTATTATCAGCCGAAGGTCGATGTCAATACGAACAAAATCTGTGGTGCAGAAGCGTTGGTACGTTGGATGCATGAGGGCAGACTGATTCCACCGATGCAGTTTATTCCACAGCTTGAGCGCGAGGGAAGTGTGTGCAGGCTTGATTATTATGTATTGGACGAGACCTGTCGGTTTATCCGCAAGCGGTTGGATGAGGGGAAAAAAGTTCCGTGTATCTCTGTGAATTTCTCCAGAAGACATCTGGAGGAGGATTGCCTGGTGAAAAAGATTGTCAATGTGATTGACAAGTACGGTATCGATCACGGTTATATCGAGATTGAACTGACAGAGAGTGAGGATTTCCAGAACTACGAGATTATGTCGGAGATTGTCGATGGACTTCGCAGCGAAGGCATCGCAACTTCGATTGACGATTTTGGAACCGGTTATTCATCCTTGAACATGATCAAGAAGGTAGATCTGAATGTGATTAAGATTGATAAGTCATTTATTCCAATGGAGACAGAATATCCGGGCAAGGAGACGGATATGGTAATGTTTGTCAGTATCGTTGATCTGGTGCGCAAGCTCGGGAAGAAGACGATTGCTGAAGGGGTAGAGACGAAGGAACAGTTACGGTATTTAAGACAGGTTGGCTGCGATATTGTGCAGGGATATGTATTTGATAAGCCGATGCCGGAAAGTGAATTTGAAGTACGGCTGGAACAGGGATATAAAGATGAGGAGTAACTATGGGTAGTGAAGAAAAGCGATATGCATTATTGATTGATTCGGATAATGTATCTGCAAAATATATTGATTCAATCTTTGATGAATTGGCGGACCGTGGTATGGTAACGGTGCGGAGAATCTACGGAGACTGGGCGCGAAGTGTCAACGGCTGGAACCGGACGACATTGCTCCGGAATTCTATTGTCCCAATCCAGCAATTTGCATACACACAGGGAAAAAATGCAACAGATTCCGCGATGATCATTGATGCGATGGATCTGCTCTATACAGGCAATCTGGATGGATTTTGCCTGGTGTCGAGTGACAGTGATTTTACCCGGCTGGCAGAGCGTCTGCGTGAGGCAGGCAAGGAAGTAGTCGGCATGGGTGAGAACAAGACGCCGGAAGCATTTGTCAAGGCATGTACGAGCTTCAAGATGCTGGATGCGCTCATTCGCGAAGATATCTCACAGGCCACGGATGAGAAAAATGTTGCGAAAGTATCAACCGAGAAAAATGAAAACAGCTCGAATATTACAAGTATTAAGTCTATTCAGAAGGTAATCTATGATATCATTGATGGCAATGCAGACAATAACAAACTGACGCATGTCGGAGAAATCGGAAGCAAGCTTCAGGCGCGATTCTCTGATTTTGATGTGCGGAATTATGGGTATTCGAAGCTTACAACATTTATAAATGAGGCGTTCGGGAACTTCGAGGTTATTTCCCAGAACCGTCAGAATTATGTGAAGATTATCGATGATGTTGTACCGAAGAGAGAAATTGAGGATCAGATTATTCAGATTCTGAAGAAGAATCCACAGAAGAACAGCAATATGGGACTCTTAAACAGTACGTTAAAAAACGAAAACCGGAATTTCAGTATCAAGAAATATGGATACAGCAAATTCTCCAGCTTTCTGAAGAGCTTTGGCTGTTTTAAGATTGATGGAGATAAGGTGTCGCTACAGTAGGCGGGCATATGAGTTATATGTATGGAAGCGGAAGGAAACGATACGGATGAAAGCGCAAAATACGCATAGGGAGAAGACACATGGGAAAATCCGGAATGAACGAAATGGAAGAAGATACGACCAGAGGGGATGAAACGGAAGTGATGAAAGTGCAGGAACATAGAGAAAAAAATAAACGAAAAACGGTTGAGGATAAAGGCAGAAAAGCATCGACACGTGATGTGGTAAAACTTTTGAAATGGGTTGTAATCCTGGCAGTCGTAGTCATCCTGGTTGGAGCCGGTTATAAGCTTGCAAAGCAGCTTGGCTGGTTCGGACTGAAGCCGAAGGTAAAGACGACGATTCTCACAAGCAGCCAGTTAGAGGAAGTTCTGCAGATCGATGATCTGGCTGTGAGCACTATGACATATAACGGAGTTGCGGCAGTGCCACAGAAGAAGCATCCGAACAAGATTGCTTATTATGTATCCTATAATGCCTGTGCAAAAGCAAGCATGAACATGGAAGAGATCAAAGTGAACATCGACGAGGATGTCCCGGAAGGACAGGCTAAAAAGATTGTAGTCACACTTCCACGAATCCAGGTGAAAGAAGTTGTCGTGGATATGGCATCAATGGACTATATGTTCATAAAGAAGAGTGCGGAAAAATCCGATGTATCCGAAGAAGCCTATGCGGCATGCCTTGCAGATGCAGGTGAAGCGTGCAGAGGCAATGAAAAACTCCTCGAAATGGCAAGAGAAAATGCGGAAGATACAGTAAAAGCGTTGATCAACCCGATTATCGAGAATCAGGATGAGTCATATGAACTGGTGATTGAATAGAAATTTCGGTGGGAGAAAATGAGAATGGAAAAGACGAATAAAAAGATAAAGGGATTGAACCAAAATAGAAAGATAAAAAGGTTTGCGGCATTTTGCCTTGTCGTTTGTATGCTTTTTTCAGCCTGTGGTAAAAAGGAAGAAGCACCGAAGGAAGATTTAAGTCTCACACAGATGAAATCGATCTGTGAGCTGGCAACGCTCAAATGTTATTATCATAATGTCGCAAAGATCACGAAGGAAAAAGAAGTGCTGTGGTGGGACACAACCGCAGAACTCTGGATCGAGTATTCCGGTATCGTAAAGCTCGGCGTGGATATCACGAATCTGGATATGCAGGTGGAAGGAAATCAGGTGACGATCACGATGCCGAAAGCAGAGGTGCTTAGCTGTCAGGTTGACCAGACATCACTGGATAAGGACTCCTATTATACAAACCGGGAAGGTCTCGGTGCAGAAAAAATCAATGCGGATGACCAGACGGAAGCCATCAAGACTGCACAGGAAAACATGCTGGAGAATGTCGAGTCGGATGATTCCTTGTTGCAGCAGGCACAGAATCGCGCACAGGAGCTGTTAGAGCAGTATGTGAAGAACGTCGGCAATGCGATGGGGAAAACGTATGAGGTGAGTTTTGTGGCTGCGGAGGATGCAGGGACAAATACGGATAGTATGGAAGCGGTATCGCCGGAAGAAGACAGTGCAAAATAATCGATAAAAATTGATGTGTGTTATGAGAATCAAGAAATCTATTTAAAATTGAGAAGATCCGTTGCAAATTGCAATGGATCTTTTTAGGTTATTTTAAAATGACATTGTTCGGAAAATCATAAACTAAAAGAGCCGATACAACTAAAGTGTACCGGCTCTTTCGTTTCCTTGGAGGGATAGGGATCGAAATTATGTTAATCCTCGTCCTCGGCATCGTTGCGCAGATAAATCAGCTTCCGGAACGCCGGTACAATCTGTGCGGCAACAACTGCCTTTACAAGATCAAGTGCAATAAAAGGAAGAAAACCGGCTACAAAAGCAGCCTTGATACTGCAACCTGATGCGATCATGATCCAGAGAGAACCGACTGCGTCAACAAGAACAGCGGATAACATAGCAACGATAGTATAACGAATACGATTGTACTTCTTTCCACGGAAGATCGGAATCAAAATGGCGATGAAGATAAAGGCGAAGGAAAAACCGCCGTAAGTGCCAAATAAGTACCCCGGGCCTGCCTGTCCACCGACGAATACCGGAACACCGACCAATCCGAGTAACATCCAGATCAGACCGATGAAGAATGATTCCGCAAGTGGGAATACAAGTGCAATCAGAGTGATTACAAAGTTTAAAAGTGTGATGTGTGTTCCGTTTGGCAGCGGGATGCTGATATAAGCGGATACACACAGGATGGCTGCGAAAAGTGCCATCATGACAATTGAGTAGGTTGAAAATTTGCTTTTTGCTGTTGTGTTCATTTCTTTTTCTCCATAGTTTCTGTTATAATAGCCGTGCTATTATTGTATTTATACATGGTTATGAAAAACATTTTTGCATTTTTGATTGTTGTGCTTCACTGGTAAGCATATAAATGAACGCAAGGAATTTTCCATAGCAGGTACATGATGTAGAATAGCAGATGAAAATAAGAATGTCAACCAAAACAAGGCAGAAAAGTTGACATTGTAAACTTTGGGAAATATAATAGGAAACACTGAGTGACAGAATGGAATGCATAGATATAAAATACATAGATAAAGATTATTGAAAAATATGTGAAATAAAAATGCCCGTAAGGGGATGAATCATAGCAATATAAAGATTGGGATAAGAAAGAAAATGAAGAGTGAATTTGAAAAAACATTTGAACAACTCGCCGATTTTCATACGCTTGCCGGGTACGATGGCTGGATGATCGGGGCGTGTGTGTATGCGCAGCGGGAAGCGGCAGGAGAACGCGTATCAGGCACAGAATTTGGCTGTGGGAATGATCTGACAGTAGTTCAAAATCAGAAAATCAAAATTCAAAACTCCTGCAAGTCCGAAATCGTGAAGGAAACTGCAAGCTTTGCGGTTATGCGGAATCAGATAGAAGAGGATGGAATCGTGTATCAACTGGAGTTGCATGTAGTGAAACCGGAGATGCAGGGTGTAGTTACTAGCAAACAAGAAGGTATGGAAAAAAATATGGCCATGAATGAAGAGAAATCAAAGCCGGAAGAACGGCGGATGGATCTACACCATTCGGTCGGAACGGAAGAAACCGCGAACACAGGCGTGGGAAAATCGATTTCATTTACGCATTCCGATATCCTTCGGTTTGTGGATGCCGTAGGAGATACGAATTCAATTCACCGGACGACGCATGCCGTTGTGCCGGGGCTTTTGATGGTGGAGTGGATGCTTGACATGTGGATGAAAAAACAGCCGGAAACGGAGACTGATGCAGAGTTGAAGGCGGGAATGAAGAACGAGATGCAGGCAGGTGTGCAGGTGGAAACGCAAAATGAGAGGCAGGCGGGAATGCCGGATAGTGGAACGTTTATTTGCAGATTCCGTTTTGAAAAACCGGTATTTGTAGATGAGAAGCTGCAGGTGCAGGCAAGAACCGAACGCGGAAAACAGATCTATGAATGTAAACGAGAGGATAAGGAAATCGTATGGAACATGCGTATATTATAGACGGACGCCGCAGCTATATCGGTGTCGAAAATGGAATGTATAAACATCTGCCGGCCGAGATACTTGCGGCGGAGGTACTCTGTGCGCTTGTACCGGAAGATGTGCGTCAGATGGTCGATGAAGTAATCGTCGGAAATGGCGTTGGAGCCAGTGGAAATATTGGTAGACTTGCAACGCTTACAGCACATTTTCCGAAAGAAGTTCCTGCATATACGGTGGATATGCAATGCGGATCGGGATTGGAAGCGCTGACAATTGCCGCGGCGAAGATAAAAAGCGGACAGGAGGATCTTATCGTGGCAGGTGGTGTGGATAGTTCATCGACGGCACCGCGACGGGCATATAACCGGAATCATCCGGATTATGAACGCTATGGAGGCGAGGAGTCTTTTTATTCTGTGGCAAAATTTGCACCGGGAGAGCATGATCCGTATGCGATGATTCGAGGAGCAGAAAACGTGGCGGTGGATGCGCAGATCACCAGACAGGAATTGAATAAATGGGTATTGCGTTCGCATATGCTTGCAAAACAGGCAAGAGAAGCCGGTGTGCTTGAACCATATCTGGTAAGCGTGCAGGGGACTGTTGCGGATGCGGGTATCCGGGATCGCATGAGTGAACGGTTCTTAAATAAGCTGCCGCCGCTTCTGCCGGACGGAGCGATACTGACAGCCGGAAATACATGCCTGATGCATGACGGAGCGGCATTTTTGATGGTGGCATCGGAGAGTTATGTAAAGGAACATAATCTGACACCGCTTGCGGAGATCATCGATTCCGTAACGGTTGGCGGGAATCCGGATAAAAGCCCGGAGACAGCAATACTTGCCATTCAGAAATTACTTGCCAAGACGGGACACACGGCAGAGGATATCGCAGTATTTGAGTGCAATGAGGCATTCGCTGTGATTGATGAGCTTTTTGCGCGTGCCTATCCGGAAGCAGTTGACCGTTACAACCGGTATGGTGGGGCACTCGCATATGGACATCCATATGGCGCATCAGGCGGTATTATCACGATACATGCATGCCGGGCGTTGCAGGAGACACCGGGCTATGCGGTATGCAGCATTGCGGCAGCGGGCGGTATCGGACATGCGCTGTTGCTGCGGGCGGGAGGAATGTAACATGCAGTATATAGATTATCTGACAAAACAACCATCGGACAAAGACGCAATCATCATCAATGGTGATTGCTATACATATGGAAAGCTCTATGCGCTTGTGCAGGATGCACGCGCGCATCTTCCACAGATTGCAGAAAAACATCTGTACCCGATCCGGGAGACCGAAATCCTGAAACAGTTGGTTTTATTTCTGGCGTGTGCGGGAACAAATCAGGTACCAGTTATCGTGCCGGCGGACAGCAAACTTGAAGTAACAGATCCGCTGTTTGATACGCCCGTGC
>USFH01000012.1 GCA_900553925.1 uncultured Clostridium sp. | reverse complement strand
CGTCGTCCGGATCTGTATGAGGTCTATGTAGAGGCTCACCGGGAAGAACTGGAAAAACGGAGAAAAAAACAGGAAGAGAAGGAGCGAAAGAGACTCCGGAAGCTTCAGAAACAAAAAAACGGGCAGGATAAAGCGTAATTTATGCTTGTCTTATCAGGGGTTCTGATATATAATTTTTGTATTAAAATTATTATTTTTATGGGAGAACGAGAGATGAAGAAGAAACTATATATCATTGGAGTAACAGCGGCACTTGCATGTGCGCTGGCTGGATGTGGTAAGAAGGATACAACTGCAGATGCGGGTGCTTCTGTGAAAGACGATGTGATTGAATTCGTAAATGTAGAGCTTCCTACAGCGAAAGCGGATCACGACAGTGCGATTGCAACATACAATGCTTATTTTGCGGATGGAAGTAATCAGGATCTTGCGACATATAAGGATGCTTTGCAGAATACAGCGATTCCGACGATGGAGAAATGTATCACAACGATTTCCGGCTTAGAGACAGCAACGGATGAAGTGAAAGCACTGAAAGATACATATTTACAGAGTGTACAGAAAGAATACGAGGCGATGAAGATGGTTGTGTCTGCCATTGATGGAGAAAATGCGGATTATCTGACGCAGGCAGACACCCTGATTTCAGAGGCGGCGTCACTCATGAATGATTATCAGACACAGCTTCAGACGATTGCGAATGAACAGGGGATTGTTGTAAATCAGTAATGACACAATTAAGCTGCCGGTATACGGCAGCTTTTATTTTTGGATGTATTTTGAACAGGAAAAACTGTGCAATGTTATGCTGAGGAGTGAGAAGAATGGAACAGGAAAATAAACAGGAAAACAAACAGGACGATAAAAAGGAAAAGCCGACGAGGCTGGTAGGGGACTATATATTCCAGGATCCTGAGCAGGCCGTGCAGGCACAGAAAGAACAAACGTATATTTCCAAACTGAAAAAGAATATGAATCCGGAAGATGTGGAATCCTTGTATCATCTGTATATGAAGCTGACAGAGAAGGGATATTTTCACACACCTGTAGGGTTTCATTTTCTTGCAGAAATGTACGACTATCTGACCGAAAATGGATACCGGCTCGATGAGAGGCCGATTCCCGTAATATCCGAGAAAAAGGTTACGCTGGATAAGGAAAAAAAGCTGATGCGGGAGAATGCACGGCTATACGAGGAAAATGAGAAGTCAAAAAGGGAAGTGGAACGGCTGTCGCTTATAAAAATCCGGCTGATTATCGCGGTTGCCGCATTGACAGCTATGGTAATCGGGATGATATTTATCGCGGTAACCAATAAAAATACGGGATATTTCCGGGCAGAAGAAAAGGTGCAGGACAAGTATTCCTATTGGGAAGAAAGTCTGGATGAAAGGGAGAAAAAACTGCAGGAATGGGAAGATGAATTGCAGGAAGAAGCGCAGAAATTAGAGGATAGCAAAACACAGAATTGACATAAATACGTGTTATAATTGCTACTGTTTGAAGATTTTATGAAGTACGCTGATGCGTGCGCAGGTCATCACATTGTCGCGTGGTGACATATGATATTATACAAGGAGGAAATGGAATGAATGATTTAAAAGTGCTTGTTGTGGACGATGAGAGCCGTATGCGGAAACTGGTCCGGGATTTCCTGGTGAAGGATGGATATTCCGTTGTGGAAGCTGCGGATGGAGAGGAAGCAGTTGATATTTTTATGTCAGACAAAGACATTTCTTTGATTATACTGGATGTAATGATGCCGAAGCTGGATGGCTATGGCGTAGCAGAAGAAGTCAGAAAGCTGTCAGATGTGCCGATCATTATGCTGACTGCAAAAAGCGACGAGAAAGACGAGCTGAGAGGCTTTGATCTTGGAATTGATGAATATATTACAAAACCTTTTTCGCCCCGGATTCTGGTTGCCCGTGTGGAAGCTGTTTTACGTCGTACGCTTGCGGATGCAGAGACAAATCTGATCGATGTTGATGGAATTGAGATGGATATTGCTGCGCATCAGGTGAAAGTGGATGGCGAGCCGATTGAACTTTCTTATAAGGAGTTTGAATTATTGAATTATTTTCTTCAGAATCGTGGCGTGGCGTTGTCGAGAGAGAAGATCCTGAACAATGTCTGGAACTATGATTATTTTGGAGATGCCAGGACAATTGACACCCATGTAAAGAAGCTTAGAAACAAGCTTGGTACAAAGGGTGATCTTATCAAGACAATCTGGGGTATGGGTTATAAGTTCGAAGGCTAAGACCCGTAATTCCATACGAGTCAAAATTTCTATGATGGTTGTTTTTTTCTCTGTATTTATAATTGCGGCATCCTGGCTGCTATGCAGTTATGTATTAGGCGGAGTTTTCCGTTACAGCATTAAGAACAACCTGATTGCAACTTATAATTCCTGCAATGAATTATTTCAGAATACTTCGGAAGATGCATTCTCAAATGGCAATTTGTTTGGGCAGATTAAGAACCCACAGGATGCCGTTGTGATGATCGTGGATTCGGATAATGGCAAGCTGTATACTTCTATCAATGACGAGGGCCAGATGATGGAAGGAATGCGCAGTCTGATGAACAGCATCCGTAACGAAGACAGCGAAAGCCAGTTTGCGAAGGGAGAGTATATTATCCGCAGAAACCATGATACCGTTACAAATGCGGATTATTATGATCTGATCGGACGGCTTGATAACGGATATGAGGTATTGCTTCGTACTCCGATTGCACGTGTGCAATCGGTTATGAAGGTCATGACGCATCTGTTCGTGTATATCTGTATCGGACTGATGGTGTTTGGAACCGCTTTCATGCTGCTGTTCAGTAATATTTTTGCGGCTCCGATCAAGCGGATGTCCAAAGCGGCAAAACGAATGAGTGAGCTGGATTTTGACGTGAAGATTCCGATTACAAGCAACGATGAGATCGGAGAGCTTGGTACGTGCATGAACGAAATGTCGGAGAAGCTTGAGCGTACGATATCGGAACTAAAAGCAGCGAATATCGAGCTTCAGCGGGATATCGCGGAACGCCGTAAGATCGATGATATGCGCAAGGAGTTCCTGTCCCATGTGTCCCATGAATTGAAGACACCGATCGCGTTGATCCAGGGATATGCCGAAGGCTTGAAAGATGATATGTGTGACGACAAGGAAAGCCGTGATTTCTATACGGATGTTATTATCGATGAGTCCCATAAGATGAATACCATGGTTAAGCGGCTACTCACTTTAAATGAAATCGAATTCGGAGATACAAAGCTTAATATCGAGCGGTTTGAGTTAGTCGGATTTATTGACTCTGTTCTTGCTTCAACCAGAATTCTTGCGGAAGATAAGAAAGCAGAAATTGTGTTTGAGGAAGAAGGTCCGGTCTATGTCTGGGCGGACGAATATATGATTGAAGAGGTATTTACGAATTATCTGACGAATGCGATCCACTATGTGCGGGAAGGCGGAGTGATCCGTATTTATTTTAAGAAAATAGGGACAGATGTCCGGGTATGTGTGTACAATCAGGGTGATTGGATTGCACAGGAAGATATCGGACGCGTATTCGAGAAATTCTACAAGGCAGACAAAGCAAGAACAAGAGAATATGGTGGAAATGGAATCGGATTATCCATCGTTGCTGCAACCATGGAAGCACACGGAAAGAAGTATGGTGTGGAAAATGTTGCGGATGGAGTTATGTTTTACTTTGATTTGGATGCTAATGTGCTTGCCGATGAAGGAAATTAGTGGTAAAATAAGATTATTCATGTAGACAGAACAAAATCGGGAAAACAGGATATGAAGAATACACAGACCAAAAAGAAAAAGAATAGAGCCGGGCGCAGAAACAGTGCGTGGATTGCGCTTGTTGTTGCAGTTATGCTTGGGCTGTCCGGATGTGGGCAGGTGATCGACCTGACAGATGAGGAAAATCATCTGATCGCAGAATATGCGGCAGAGCTATTGCTTAAGTATGATAGAAACTATGATACGAAATATGATCCGGAAGAAGCAACAACAGAGGCGACTCCGACAGAAGCAACGACACAAGAAACGACGACAGAGGCCGTGACAGAAGCAACGACAGAAATGACGACGGAGACAGCTGTTGAGGCAACAACAGAGGCACAGGTCTCTTCGGAGGAGAGCGTGACAGAAGAGATAACCACAACGGTTGCCGATGATTTTGACATTGCGGCGTTTGTGGGAGAGAACCGTATATCAGTGCGGTATGCGTACAATATGGTTGTAGACAGCTATCCATCGTATGATGAAGATGGAATGTATATTGAAGTGGAAGCGCCGGAAGGTTATAAGATGCTTGTTCTGAAATTCGAAGTGGAGAATAAGACGAACGAGGATCAGAAGATTGATCTGTATAGTAAGGATATCAATTATAATATTATTGTAGATAATACACGGAAGACAAAGCAGATGCTTACGATATTGCAGGATGACCTGTATACGTATAACAAGACAATCGCAGCGAGCAGCCGGGAAGAAGCCGTTCTTCTGTATACAGTTTCAGATTCCGTGGCGAACAATATGAAGGATTTGAAACTGCTGATCCAATATGGCGGAGCAAGTGCGGTTATACAACTGAATCAGTGATTTTTAGGCAAGGAGGATACATATGGATTCAAATATTTTATTGGAGAGCGGAACAAATGAACTTGAGGTATTGGAGTTCATTATTAATGGAAATCATTATGGTATTAACGTAGAGAAGGTGCGGGAGATTCTTCCGTATCAGGAAATTACACCGGTACCGAATTCACACCCATGCATCGAGGGTATCTTCATGCCACGTGGGGATATTATTACAGTCATTGACCTGTTTCAGACGTTGGGATTTGACAATCCGGACAGACGGAATAATTTCCTGATTGTTACGAATTTTAACAATCTGAACATTGCCTTTGATGTACAGTCGGTAATCGGAATCAACCGTGTGTCATGGAAGGATGTTGTTAAGCCGGATGCAACGGTAAGCGGGCCGGGAACAGGAGTGGCCACGGGAATCATCAAGAATAAAGATGATCTGTTGATCATTCTGGATTTTGAACGGATTGTTGAGGGAATCTGCCCGGAGACAAGCCTGAAGATTTCACAGGTGACAGAGCTTGAGAACCGTGAGCGTAACAGCATTCCGATTTTGGTTGCAGAAGATTCCATGATGCTTTGCAAATTGATCGAGGATGCACTGCACAAAGCCGGATATACGAAGCTTACGATCAAGAATAACGGACAGGAAGCATGGGATTATCTGTGTGAACTGAAGAAAAACAATGGTGTTGAGTATGGTGCGAAGTGTCTGATTACAGATATTGAGATGCCACAGATGGATGGACATCATCTGATTAAGAAGATTCGCGAGACAGAAGGACTGAAGCAGATTCCAATTGTTATTTTCTCATCCCTGATTAATGAGGATATGAAGCGTAAAGGAGACCTGTTAGGTGCAGATGCACAGATCAGTAAGCCGGAGATCGGTCAATTGGTTGGAATTCTGGACAGTCTGGTGGCGAGCCAGATATATGGAACGAATAAGTAATGTTATGCCGGCAGGTTTCCTGCCGGCATCTGAAATTTATAGCATATGAGGTGAGAGAGATGAACTTGAAGAGTACCGGAAAGACAAAAGAAGAAATCAAAGAGATGTATAACAAATATTTCTATGAGACATTTCAGCGATTTGATTTCATTGCAGAAAGAGGAGAAGATGATTATGTCATCGACGAAACAGGAAAACGGTATCTCGATTTTATGGCAGGTATCGCCGTCAATTCTGTCGGACACTGCAATAAGAAGGTAGTGGATGCGATTATAGAGCAGGCTCAACAGATGATGCATGCATCAAATTATTGTTATACAATACCTATGGTAATGCTTGCACAGCGAATCTGTGATGCCATCGGAATGGAGAAAATTTATTTCCAGAATTCCGGTGCAGAAGCGAACGAAGTTATGATCAAGCTTGCCAGAAAGTATGGAAAAGATAATTTCGGACCAAACCGTTATCATATTGTAACAGCTAAGAACAGTTTTCATGGACGTACATTGGCTACGCTTGCAGCTACCGGGCAGCCGGGAACAGCCATCCAGAGAAACTATGATCCGATGATCCCCGGATTTTCTTATGCAGAGTTCAATAATGTGCAGGCATTTGCGGATGCGTGCACAGAAGATACGATTGCAATTATGGTAGAGCCGGTACAAGGTGAAGGCGGTGTGATTCCGGCAACGAAAGAGTTCTTGCAGGGCTTGCGCAAATTATGTGATGAGCGTAATATGCTGCTTTTATTCGACGAAGTGCAGACTGGCTGGGGAAGAACCGGAAGCCTGATGGCATATATGGGATATGATGTGAAACCAGATTGTGTCAGCATGGCGAAAGCTATGGGCGGTGGTATGCCGATCGGAGCTATGTGTACAAGTGCGAAGCTTGCGCTTACATTTGGACCTGGCGCACACGGAAGTACCTATGCAGGAAACCCAGTTGCGTGTGCAGCAAGCTATGCACAGATCGGAGAGATCATGGATCGGAAGCTTTCGGAGAATGCGGAGAAGATCGGAGCATATTTCCGTGATAAGCTGCAGAAACTCCCTTGTGTGAAGGAAGTACGTGGACGAGGACTTATGATAGGGGTTGAGTTTGATAAGGATGTTGCAACTGATGTGAAGTATCAGTCCGCAGATGAAGGTCTACTGATCACAGCAGTCAGACCAAATGTAATCCGACTGGTTCCTCCGCTTGATATTACAGAGAAGGAATGTGATGAAGCATTTACGATCTTAAATAAAGTGATTGAAAAGTTGGTATAATGATACTATAGATTTTGCGAAGCAGGAGGTAGTATGACATGAAACGCAAAAATGCATGGACAACCTATGATGAGAAACAGCTGACGAAGCTTGAAAAATTATGTAAGAACTATATAAAATTCCTGGATCAGGGAAAGACAGAACGGGAATGTGTCAAACAGATCGTGAAGCTGGCGCAGGAACACGGATATGTGGAGCTTACAGAGGTAACAAAGAGCGGGAAGCCGTTGAAGTCAGGTGATAAGGTATATAGTGTATGTATGGACAAGACGGTAGCAATGTTTCAGATTGGGAAGAAGAAGCTGGAGAAGGGAATGAATATTCTCGGTGCACATATTGATTCTCCACGTATGGATGTGAAGCAGAATCCACTGTATGAGAGTGAGGATTTTGCATATTTAGATACGCATTATTACGGAGGTATCAAGAAGTACCAGTGGGTAACACTTCCGCTTGCTTTACATGGTGTGATCGTGAAGAAGGATGGCAGTATTGAGACGGTGAATATCGGAGAAGATAAGAGTGATCCGGTATTTTGCGTGACAGACCTTCTGATTCATCTTGCAGGCGAACAGATGGAGAAGAAAGCAAATAAAGTAATCGAAGGAGAAAACCTCGATATCCTTGTCGGAAGCAAACCGTTAAAGGGCGAAGAAAAGGATGCTGTGAAGGCAGGAATCCTTGCAATTCTCAAGGATAAGTATGGCATGGACGAAGAGGATTTCATGTCAGCAGAGATCGAGGTTGTTCCGGCCGGTCGTGCGCGCGAGGCAGGACTTGATAAGAGTATGATTATGTCGTACGGACAGGATGACCGTGTATGTGCGTATACATCACTTGCAGCGATGCTTGAAATCGAGAACCCGGATAAGACTACCTGCTGTCTTCTGACCGATAAGGAAGAGATTGGTAGTGTCGGTGCAACCGGTATGCAGTCCCGGTTCTTTGAGAATTCGGTTGCGGAGCTGATGGATGCGATGGGAGATTTCAGTGAATTGTCACTCCGGAGATGCCTGGCGAATTCCAGTATGCTGTCTTCCGATGTAAATGCGGCATATGACCCTCTTTTTGCAAGTGCTTTTGAGAAGAATAATGCTTCTTATTGTGGCAGAGGTGTTGTGTTCAGTAAGTTTACAGGCTCGAGAGGTAAGTCGGGAAGCAATGACGCAAATGCAGAGTATATCGCGCGAATCCGTAATATGATGGATAAGAACGATGTCTGCTTCCAGACCGCTGAGCTAGGAAAAGTTGATGTCGGTGGTGGTGGTACGATCGCCTATATACTTTCTTTGTATGGTATGGAAGTGATCGATTGCGGAGTCGCAGTTCTGAATATGCATGCACCTTGGGAGATTACATCGAAGGCGGATATCTACGAAGCATATAAGTGTTATAAAGTTTTTTTGAAAGAAGCGTAATAAAGGTTAACATGTTACTACTATGATGAAGTTTGATACAAAAAAAGGCAGAATAGCAGCAGAAATTATGGCATTCCTTATGGCATGCCTTTTTCTGCTGTTTTCTTTTGATATTCCGGTTTTTGCCAGAGATACGTTTCTGGCTGGATATATGCAGTCGGTGTATAACCAGAAGAGCGGAATCGGAAGCAATGAGATAAACTGCCTGTACCAGTCGTCAAGTGGATATATCTGGGCTGGTACAGATGGTGGATTATACCGTACAAATGGTTCCGGATTCCAGAGTATTAATCTGTGGGATACAGACCGTACCGATCTGTATACGATCAATTGCATCACACAGGATTCTAAAGGTCGCATGTGGATCGGAACGGATAACTATGGACTTTTCTATATCGAGGATGGCAAAACGTGTCATCTGCAGGAAGAATATTATAATGGAATCAAGACGATACTGGCGGTAGTATGCAGTGAGGATGGAACAATCTACGTAGCAGGGATGAGCGGATTGTATGTGATTGTGGACGCTGATGCAGAAGCCCGCACAGATTCTTCCGCGTACTGTCTAGAGGCCTATGGCGACGATGCATTGACGGGAGTTGAATTCCGCAGTCTTGTTGAGAAGGATGATGCTATCTGGGGACTCACAGGCAACAATGAGATTTATATTTTCAATAAAGAGAAGATACTCCGCAGGCTTGAGGTATCGTTGGATGCCGGAGAGGAACTGAACTCCATGTCGCTTTGCCAGGATGCTATATATGTCGGCAGTACAGGACATGAGGTGTATGTGTATCGTTCCGCAACAAGCAGACGGACACTGGCTTCCGGGGTTGAAAGTATTAATGGTTTCATGCAGGATGCAGAAGGCAGAGTGTGGGTGTGTGGAGATAATGGATATGGTTATTTTGACAGACAATCAAATTTTGTGAAGATCAACGACAGTCAGATCGATACTTATATCTCAGATATAATACAGGATTATGAGGGAAATTACTGGATTGCATCCTCACGTGTAGGATTATTGCTTCTCACGAAAAGCAAATTCTCGGATTACAATCTTTCAAGCGGCATGGGGGAATGCATGGTGAATGCAGTCTATGAGAACCGTGGAAAAAGATATATCGCAACTGATGATGGATTGTATATCTATAATGATAAGGGAGAGCAGCAAGTAAATGAACTTACGGATATGTTACAGAATGTCAGTGTAAGACATATTATAGCGGACTCTAAGGGGAATATATGGCTTTCAACATATCGTAAATATGGTGTGATCAAGTATAAACCGGATGGAAGCTACGAGGTATTTGGGCGCTCGAATGGTCTTCCTGCGATTACTGTAAACTGTACATTACCACTTTCGGAGGGGAGAATAGCAGTTGCAACGACCGAGGGAATGGCAATACTCGGCACGGATGGACGGGCTGAGCAGACATTTGGAATGGATACGGAGCTTGCGGAAGTGAATATTCTTTCCTTGTTTGAGACAGAGGAAGGCGATGTGTTCGTCGGCACAGATGGTAGCGGTATTTATGTGTTAGAACATGGGATGGATACATTGACACATTACGGGACGGAGGACGGATTGAATTCGGATGTTATTTCCTGCTTCGCACAAGGGGAACAGGGTGTCTGGATCGGTACGGACAGCGGAGTGTGTTTCTACAATGAAGCGTTCCGTATGATCAGTAATGTTGAGTATTCAAACAGTGTCTATGATATTAAAATCAACCAGGGGTCGGTATGGCTGGTTGGATCAATGGGAATTCTGCGTTCTTCCGAGGAGGAACTCCTTGGCAGCAATGGTATTTCGGAAAGATACCTTTCAACCGGGGATGGACTTACCAAAACAATCAATACAACCGGTAATTCATGTATTGATACAAAAGGCAGATTGTATATTTGCTGTAATGAGGGTGTCTCTGTTTTAAATACGGAAAATATCTGGATAAACGAAACACAGCCGGAAATCAAAGTGACGAAGATCGATATTGATGGAGTTTCCTATGAGTTCGATGACTTAAGTGACGGACTGGTTGTGAAACATGATGCATCCAAAATTACTATTGATTTTGCAGTGTTCTCTTACACGAACCGCGGGAATATCAAGGTAGAATATAAGCTTGAGGGATTTGATTCCAAGGCAACGGAACTGCATGGCGATGATGTTTTGCAGGCAGTGTACACAAACCTGGATGGTGGGGTATATACATTTACGGTGAATGCATACAATGCGGATGGAACCGCATGTAAAGAACCATTGTCGTTTGTGATTGATAAAGAAAAACGTCTCTTTGAGAATCCGATTGCGAGAACGATTGTTATTATCGGTCTGGTGGTCATATTCCTGCTGCTTGTTTTTACGGTTTTTCATGTAAGACGGATGTTGAAGAAGAAAACTTCTGATTTGGAGCAGCTGTCTAAGGAACATGAAGAGGCAGTAAAGAGCAGTACCGCGAAGAATGATTATCTGGCAAACATGAGTAATGAGATCAAAACACCGATTCATGCCATGATGGTGAAAGCAGATGAGCTTCTGCATGTCGTGGACCGGGATTCACCATATCGAAAGGATATTCGCGGAATCTATGATATAGGAAATGATATTCTTGCAAGTGTGGATGATATTATTCTTCTTGCAAAGCTGGAGTCCGGACGTATCGATACAGAGGTTGGAAATTACGCAGTATCGGATCTTGCGGCGGATATGTCGGATTATGTCATCAAACAGCTTGCCGAAAATGACAAGTCAGTGAAGTTCTTCGTGGAGCTCGGGGACAATATCGTTGATAATCTGATCGGGGATGCGGACAAGATACGGAGTATTCTGCTGCGCCTGCTGGACAATGCAATCCGTTACACAAAGCAGGGAAGCATTACATTGTCGATTGATTCTTATGAGTATGCAGACCATGGTCATCAGGATATGATTAATTTGGTATTCACAGTTGCAGACACCGGAATCGGAATTCAGGAAGAACGTCTGGATACTATTTTCAATTTATATGAGGATAGTGAAGGCGCAAAGATGAGTAAACATACCGGACATGGTGTGGGTCTTGCGATTGCCAAGGGATATGCGGATATATTACATGCTGAATTATCGGTTGAAAGTGTGTATGGTGCAGGTTCCACATTTGTTTTATCCCTGAATCAGAAACCTGCGGTGAAATTGAGCAGTGGCCAGGTAGTAACAAAAATCGACGATACGGTATCGAAAGAGGATGCGGATAAATTATGGCTGCCGGAAGTATCGGCACTGTTGGTGGATGATGACGAGGTAAGTATTGAAGTAAGCCGTAAGGTGCTTACATCCTTTGATATGAAGCTGGATGTGGCAACATCCGGTTTTTCCGCGATTGATATGGTGCTGAATCATGATTATGATGTGGTGTTCATGGATCTGTCAATGCCGATTATGAATGGTGTGGATGCAATGCGGGAAATCCGCGAACTCGACGATATCAAATATGCTATGCTTCCGGTTATCGCACTTGATCCGGATGCAATAGAGGGAAACCGGAGCAGCAATATAACAGCGGGATTTACGGACAGTATCGTGAAGCCGATTGAACCGCGGCGGGTTGCTGCCATATTGAAGGATTGTCTGCCGGAAGAGAAGCTGCAGGAACGTTCTGATGATGTGAAGCTTCTGATTGAGGGATCACGATTCCGTGATGGCCTGCTGCGCCTGCAGGAGTCACTGGATGTGGAAGAAGCAATCGCGAAAATAGGTGGAAGTATCGAGGTTTACAACAAGCTGATTCATGCATTTTACTCGCAGAACCGGGATATTGCGAACACATTGGCTGAGAAGTCGGTGCGAGATATCCGGGTATTTAAGTCGAAGATCCATTCAATCCGTGCATTGTCTAACAGCATTGGTGCATATGAGCTTGCGAGATATGCTGCGAAGATGGAAGCATCTATCAATGTAGGAAAGCGTGAACAGTTGAAGCAGAATTTAAAGGGCTTCATAGATGAACTGGTGTACCTGCTTTTGATCTTGGAGGATTATGAGCATTTTATGGAAGAAGTATCAGGTATGACAGATGAAGAATATGCTGCCAAAATGCAAAAACAAAAGTCTGATGCAAATGATGTGTCAGATGAGGACGCGGATAGTGACGAGGAAGCTGCAAATACCGAATCCAAAGATCTTACTGTGATTTCAATTACAGTATTGGAAGAGATTGTGGCAGGTGCATCGAAAGGTGATTATGATGATGTGCACCGGAAACTCGATTATCTGAACGGATATGGTTATGATGGCGATAATCAGGAGTTTTTACATGCACTTTCTGATGTGGTTGCAGATGAAAATGTAGATGCGATTACAGAGCTTGTGAACACATATAAAGATTTAAAATTATAAATATAGGGAGCGTGAATATATGCAGATCATACTTTCAGGTAAGAATCAGAATGTAAAAGAATCAATCACGGTTGCTCAGTTGATCGAGCAGGAACAGTTAGAGACACCAAAGCATGTGAAGGTTGCGGTAAATGATGATTTTGTTGAGGCAGAAGCATTCGAAAAAACTGTATTGCAGGAAGGCGATGTGGTTGAGTTTCTGACATTTATGGGTGGCGGCTGCAGATAAAGGCGCCAAGCCCGGACATCAACCCGGTGCAGGCTTTAGTTTGAAGCCTGTTACCCGGAGTTTAGCTCGGAGGATAAGGACATGTATGATATTTCACCAGAGGAAATAAAAGATTATAGTGCATATACGATCGTGGATATCCGGGATGATATGTCGTATGCATATGGGCATCTGCCGGATGCAATCTCTGTGCCGCAGGCAGAGCTCTCCACGTATATCGATGAGTGGAAAGACACAGGGAAGGTACTAATCTACTGTAAACGCGGAGAAGCAAGCGCGGATGCGGTGCTGATGCTGCGGGAACAGGGTGTCGAAGCTTATAATTTAAAGGGCGGCTATATGGCATGGCTGATGCTCGCCATGCAGGAACCGGCGGAACAGACAGATGTGGATTTTGCAAAGGATGTAGAGAACAGCATACGGAAGCGGTTCCGGAAGAAAATCTGGTGCAAGTTCACGAAAGCAATCAATGAATATGAACTCGTGAAACCGGGTGATAACATCGCGGTATGTATCTCCGGCGGGAAGGATTCGATGTTGATGGCGAAACTTTTTCAGGAGTTGAAACGACATAATAAGTTTCCGTTTGGTGTGCAGTTTCTGGTGATGGATCCGGGGTATAGTCCCGAAAACCGGCAGGTGATTGAGACCAATGCGAAGAATCTGAACATTCCAATCACGATATTCGAGTCGGATATATTCGAGTCGGTCTTTCATGTGGAGAAATCACCTTGCTATCTGTGCGCGCGTATGCGGCGCGGCCATCTGTATAGTCAGGCGAAGGCGCTTGGTTGTAACAAGATTGCCTTAGGACATCATTATGATGACGTGATTGAGACAATCCTTATGGGAATGTTATATGGCGCGCAGGTGCAGACGATGATGCCGAAGCTCCATAGCACGAATTTTGAGGGCATGGAGCTGATTCGCCCGCTGTACCTCGTGCGCGAGGATGATATCAAAGCGTGGCGCGATGCGAACCATCTGCATTTTATTCAGTGTGCGTGCAAATTTACAGATACCTGTTCTTCATGTGATAAGGATGGACAGAGCAATTCCAAACGTCTGGAAGTAAAGAAGCTGATCCATGAGCTTGCGAAGACGAATCCATTTGTGGAAGGAAACATCTTCAAGAGCGTGGAAAATGTGAACTTAAGTACGGTGATCGCCTACAAAGAAAATGGTGTGAAGCATCATTTCTTGGATGACTATGATAAAGAGTGATAACATACATCATATAATGAAGCACGCGACAGCGTGGTGACATATAATGAACAGTTGCGGAACGATATGAAATTATTCTTCAATTGAGAAGAGAATACAAGAGAAAAAGGAGACGAGAGAAAATGGGAACAATGCTAGAACTTGCAAATGAGATTATAGGTGGTAGACGAATCACGAAGAACGATGACCTTTCTATATTCTTAACATGCGATCTGGACGAGTTGCGGGAAGGTGCAGACAAGATCCGGGAATATTTTATCGGCGAGGATGTAGACTTATGCTCGATCATCAATGGCCGGAGCGGAAGATGTCCGGAAGATTGCAAGTTCTGTGCACAATCGGCACACAATCATACCAATTGTGAGGTGTATGATTTCTTAGACGAAGAGAAGATTATGGAGGCATGCCGTTTTAACGAGGAACATGGGGTACATCGGTTCTCAATCGTGACAAGCGGACGTGCACTTACCGGAGAAGAATTCGAGAAGGCAATCCATGCATTTGAGCGGATGCATAAGGAATGTAAGATTGATCTTTGTGCGTCAATGGGATTTTTGACACCGGAACAGCTGCACCGTCTGCATGAGGCAGGTGTGACAAGCTATCATCATAATATCGAGACTTCGAGAAGAAACTTCCCGAATATCTGCACCACACATACTTACGATCAGAAGATCGAGACATTAAAGGCGGTCAAGGCAGAGGGCATGTGTCCTTGCTCCGGTGGTATCATCGGTATGGGCGAGACTTGGGAAGATCGTCTGAGCATGGCAGTGGATCTGGCAGAAGCAGGTGTGGAGTCTATCCCAATCAATGCACTGATGCCGATCAAGGGAACACCACTCGAAGATCGTGAGTCTCTGACTGAGGATGATATCCTGCGTACGATCGCATTCTTCCGATATATCAATCCGGAGGCAAATATCCGTTTGGCAGCCGGACGTGCCCTTCTGACAAACGATGGTGAGATTGCATTCCAGTCTGGTGCATCTGCGACAATCACAGGTGATATGCTGACAACCGTTGCCTGCGCAACAATCGCGAGCGATAAGGAAATGCTGGCAAAGCTTGGTAGAAATGCAACCCCGGGTTATGTGAAAGAAAAATAGTTTGCATGATTGTTCTATATGCATAGTATATTCACAAACGGTTGATTCTTGAAAAATCTTATCAAATAGAGAACTTGACAAATACCCCCTACCGGTATACATTGTATACCGGTAGGGGGTATTTGATTTATGGAAGAAAATAAAGAAGAAAAGAATTGTCCTTGCTGTTCGGGGAAACATAAAGAACGACAGGAAAAAGAGAAAAAGGATCTGATGAATCGGTTGAAGCGTATCGAAGGACAGGTGCGCGGCATCGAGAATATGTTGGAGAAGGATGCATATTGTACGGATGTCTTGATGCAGGTGTCTGCGGTCACATCCGCACTCAACAGCTTCAATAAGGTACTGCTTGCCAACCACGTAAAAACCTGTGTGGCCGACAACATCCGTCAAGGTAACGACGAAGTGATCGACGAGTTAGTAACATTACTACAGAAGTTAATGAAATAACAGTAAGAACGTATAAAGAAAAATTATATATGAGTTGTATGGAATTACCAAATCTAAAGCAGACCGTTGAAGCACGCTGGCACTTAACGAACAGCTGCTTGCTGCTGTGAGTTTAGTACCACTGCGTGCTGAACCGAGCGAGAGCGTGTCTGCGTAGATTGGTAATTGCATACAACTCATTGGAAAGGAGAAAAATTATTACATGGAACAATATAAAGTGAAGGGTATGAGCTGCGCCGCCTGCAGCGCGCGTGTCGAGAAGGCAGTTTCTGCGGTGGATGGCGTGACTGCTTGTACCGTGAGCCTGCTTACCAATTCGATGAGCGTGGAAGGAACGGCAGATGCAGCGAAAATCATCCAGGCGGTCGAAAAAGCCGGCTATAAAGCATCGAAGATGAAAGCCGGAAAGCAGTCCGGCAGCACGGAGGAAGATGCCGATGCACTCAAAGATACGGAGACACCGTTGATGCGGAAACGCCTGATCGCGTCGGTAGTTCTGCTGATCCCGCTCATGTATGTGTCGATGGGTCATATGATGTGGAACTGGCCGCTGCCACCGGTTTTCGATGGCAATCACGTGGCGATGGGACTTGTACAGCTTCTGTTCACGATTGCGATTATGGTCGTAAACCAGAAGTTCTTCGTAAATGGATTCAAGGGACTTATACACCGGGCACCAAACATGGACACGCTCGTAGCACTTGGCTCTGCTGCATCGTTTATCTACAGTGTGTATGCACTGTTTGCAATGACCGATGCGGTTGTCAAGGGACAGGAGACACAAGTCATGCATTACATGCATGAGTTTTACTTTGAATCTGCGGCGATGATTCTCACACTCATAACTGTGGGTAAGATGCTTGAGGCAAAATCAAAGGGCAGGACGACCGATGCATTAAAGGGCTTGATGAAGCTTGCACCGAAGACTGCAGTTTTAGTAAAAGATGGTGTGGAGCAGACGGTACCGATCGAACAGCTTCATATCGGAGATTTATTTGCTGTCCGTCCGGGTGAGAATATTCCGGTGGATGGATTCGTCAAGGAAGGAAACAGTGCAGTCAATGAATCCGCGCTGACCGGTGAGAGTATTCCGGTAGACAAGAATCCGGGCGATCCGGTATCCGCAGCGACACTCAATCAGTCAGGGTATCTGCTCTGTGAGGCAACCCGTGTCGGTGAGGATACAACGTTGTCGCAAATTATCCATATGGTAAGTGACGCGGCGGCGACGAAGGCGCCGATTGCGAAGGTGGCAGATAAGGTATCCGGTGTATTTGTACCGATTGTGATCGGTATTGCCATCGTGACATTTGTGATCTGGATGCTTGTAGGAAGACCGGTAGGATACTCGCTTGCAAGAGCAATTTCCGTTTTGGTTATCAGCTGTCCGTGTGCGCTTGGACTTGCGACGCCGGTTGCTATCATGGTCGGAAATGGTGTGGGTGCAAAGCATGGAATCCTGTTTAAGACGGCCGTTTCGCTGGAGGAAACAGGAAAGGTACAGATCGTGGCACTCGATAAGACCGGTACGATCACAAAGGGCGAACCACGTGTAACGGATATCTATCCGGTTGGCTGTGAGGAATCGTATCTGATGCATGCCGCATATGCGCTGGAACAAAAAAGTGAGCATCCGCTTGCGAAGGCGATTATCGCATGGGGCGATGCGAACAACCAGACAGAGGCAGGTGTCGGGGAGTTTCAGGCAGTTTCCGGAAATGGTCTGATGGGCGTCCGCGATGGAAAGCATCTGCAGGGTGGAAACTGGAACTATATTTCCGGGCAGATCAGGATAGCAAAAGAGGAAGAAACTGAACTTCGGAAGCAGGCAGAGGTCTATGCATCCGAAGGAAAGACACCATTATTCTTCGCGGAGAATGGCAAGATCCTTGGAATGGTGGCAGTTGCCGATGTGATGAAGGAGGACAGCCCGGAAGCAATCGCGGAGCTTAAAAATATGGGGATCCATGTTGTCATGCTGACCGGTGATAACGAGCAGACGGCTCAGGCAATCGGCAAGCAGGCAGGTGTCGATGAAGTGATCGCAGGTGTGCTTCCGGATGGTAAGGAGACTGTGATCGCCAATCTGCAGAAGAAAGGAAAGGTTGCGATGGTCGGTGATGGCGTGAACGATGCTCCGGCACTCACACGTGCAGATATAGGTATCGCAATCGGAGCAGGAACCGATATTGCCATTGATGCGGCGGATGTCGTGCTGATGAAAAGCCGGTTGTCCGATGTGCCTGCTGCAATCCGGCTTAGCCGGGCAACCTTGCGGAATATCCACGAGAACCTCTTCTGGGCATTTATTTACAATATTATAGGAATCCCGCTTGCGGCAGGTGCGTGGGTTCATTTATTTGGCTGGACATTGAATCCGATGTTCGGTGCAGCAGCGATGAGTCTGTCAAGCTTTTGTGTTGTGACCAATGCACTTCGCCTGAATCTGTTCAAATTCGGAAAGAAGCAGCGGGAGACAGCATAGGAGAGGTTGACATTCTATATAAATTCATGTAGTTTAAGGAGGAAAACAAAATGGAACAGATTATTGCAAAAATCGATGGTATGATGTGTGGTATGTGCGAGTCGCATATGAACGACATGGTAAGAAATAATTTCAAGGTGAAGAAAGTCACTTCTTCCCATGCGAAGAAGGAGACTGTGATCGTAGCAGAAGAAGGCTTCGATGATGCAAAATTTACAGAAGAAGTTGAGAAGCTTGGCTACAAGGTGCTTGGCATCGAACATCAGCCTTATGAGAAGAAAGGGTTATTTCACAGAAAATAGCAACTAGCAGATGAACGTGGGAAAGAAACTAAGAAAGTTCATATTTTTAAATGTATTTGCGATGATGGGCATGTCGTGCTACATCCTCGCAGATACATTTTTTATCTCCGTGGCAAATGGAACCCTTGGTATTGCGGCATTGAATCTGACACTGCCGGTTTATGGGTTGTTATTTGCCATTGGTTCGTTAATCGGGATTGGTTCCGCAACGCGGTATCGCGCGGTATCGTTGTGATTAGTCTGATGGCATTCATGCTGTCGAAGCTTTTTGGTGTAACCGGTGTATGGATGGCATTTCCGGTTACAGAGGTCGTGACATTTGGTATTGCGATGGGAATTCAGGGTGTGAGTAAAAGGAAAGAATAGGAGTGGCGTATGACATTACAGCAACTGCGGTATGCGGTGACAATTGCAGATATGAAGTCAATGAACAAGGCGGCGAGTGAGCTTTTTGTATCGCAGCCCGCATTATCGAATACAATTCATGATTTAGAGGAAGAATTACAGATAGAGATCTTTCTGCGGACGAACCGCGGTATCGTTGTGACAACCGAGGGCGAAGAGTTCTTAAGTTATGCCAGACAGATGGTGGAGCTGCAGCAGATGATGGAAGAAAAATATATGGGTGCTGCAGAACACAAGCGGAAGTTTAGCGTATCCATGCAGCATTATTCCTTCGCAGTGGAGGCGTTCATCAAGCTGGCGCGGAATTTCTCACTGGACGAGTATGAGCTTGCCGTCCATGAGACGAAGACCGGTGAGGTTATCGAGAATGTCAAGAATTTCCGGAGTGAGCTTGGCATCCTGTATCTGAACAACTTCAACCAGAAAGCCATGCAGAAGGTATTTGATGCAAATGAACTGGAGTTTAAACCATTGTTTGACTGTGCGGTTTATGTGTATCTCGCAAGTGGACATCCGCTTGCAGGGAAGGAGTCTATTTCCTTCTCGGATTTAGAGCCATATCCGTGTCTGTCGTTTGAGCAGGGCAATAAGAATTCCTTTTATTTTGCGGAGGAGGTATTAAGCAACCTCGAATATAAGCAGACGATCAAGGCGGACGACCGTGCGACGATGTTAAATCTGATGACCGGGTTAAACGGTTATACACTTTGTTCCGGTATTATCTGTGAGGAATTAAACGGAGATGGGTATACGGCAGTACCGTTTGCAGCCGAGGAGACGATGACGATTGGGTATCTGAAACGGAAGGGAATCCCGCTCAGCCATCTTGGAAGCCGCTATATTGAGATCTTGAAGCAGTATGAAAAGCACTGCAAATGAAATTTATTCTCATTATAAATGAGGGTGGTTTCGTTGACTTTTGAAACATGTCTGATTATAATTTTTCATGGACAAAAGTAAAGAATTAAGGAGGCATTCATAGCAATGAGTGAGTTAATTTATTTAGATAATGCGGCGACAACGAAAGTTGCACCGGAAGTATATGAAGTAATGAATCCGTATTTCGAAGAGTATTATGGAAATGCGGCAAGTGTATACCGCTTTGCCGGCGAGAGCAAGAAAGCGGTGGAAGATGCCAGAAAGGAAGTTGCGGATTTCCTTGGCGCAAAGCCAAATGAGATTTATTTCACGGGCGGCGGAAGCGAGTCGGATAACTGGGCGTTGAAAGGAATCGCATTTTCCCAGAGAAAGAAAGGAAAACATATCATCACGTCTGCCATCGAACATCATGCAATCCTGCATACATGCGAGTATCTAGAGAAGCTTGGTTATGAGATCACATATGTCGGCGTGGATGAAAATGGTATCATCAAATTAGATGAGCTTGAAAAATCAATCCGCGAGGATACAATCCTGATTTCAGTGATGTTTGCAAATAACGAGATCGGAAGCATCCAGCCAATCAAGGAGATTGGCGAGATCGCGAAGAAGCATAAGGTTCTGTTCCATACAGATGCGGTACAGGCATATGGACATGTGCCAATCAATGTGGATGAATGCCATATTGATATGCTTTCTGCCAGCGGTCATAAGATCAACGGGCCAAAAGGAATCGGTATCATGTACCTTAGAAATGGTGTGCAGATTGAGTCCTTTGTCCATGGTGGTGCACAGGAGCGCGGAAAGCGGGCCGGTACACACAATACACCGGGTATTGTAGGTTTTGGACGTGCAACGATACTTGCAAAAGAGAAGATGCAGGCACGTATGGAATATGAGACAAATTTGCGAGATTATCTGATCAAGCGTGTCTTAGATGAGGTTCCATATACGAAGTTAAACGGCGACAAGGTAAAACGTCTGCCGAACAACGTGAACTTCAGCTTTCGGTTCATCGAGGGTGAGTCACTTCTGATCATGCTTGACCAGAAGGGTATCTGTGCATCCAGTGGTTCCGCATGTACATCCGGATCACTCGATCCATCGCATGTATTGCTTGCCATCGGTCTGCCACATGAGATCGCACACGGATCACTTCGTCTGACATTATCCGATGAGACAACAAAGGAAGAAATTGACTATACAGTAGAGGCAATCAAGACGGTTGTAGAGCGTCTGCGCAGTATGTCACCGCTTTACGAGGATTTCGTAAAGAAGAACAAGCAGTAAGTTCATACACGGGATACTGATTATATTTAGGAGGTAATGACGATGAGTCAGATTATAGATTACAGTGAAGAGGTTATGGAACACTTCACAAACCCAAGAAACGTAGGAGAAATCGAGAACGCCAGTGGTGTCGGTACAGTCGGAAATGCGAAATGTGGCGATATTATGCGTATTTATCTTGATGTCGATGACAACCAGATCATCCGTGATTGCAAGTTCAAGACATTTGGCTGCGGTGCCGCTGTTGCAACAAGCAGTATGGCAACGGAGATGATCAAGGGCAAGTCCATTCAGGAAGCATTGAAGCTTACAAATAAGGCAGTTATGGAAGCGCTTGGCGGATTGCCACCGGTCAAGGTACACTGTTCCCTGCTTGCAGAGGAAGCGGTTCATGCAGCACTCTGGGATTATGCACAGAAGCACAACATCACGATCGAAGGCTTAAAGCCACCGGTGAATGATATTGATGAGACTGAAGCTTTCTACGAGATGCCGGGTGCAAATGATTAGAAAATTAATTCTATGAGAAGGCATGCCACAGACGATAATGTATTGATTTACCGGGGATAGATATATGGGAGGAAATCTGTGATTTATACGAGTATGACAATCAAAGCAATGAAGCTTGCTTACAAAGCACACGAAGGTCAGGTGGACAGAAGTGGTGTGCCGTATATCTTTCATCCGATTCATCTGGCAGAACAGATGGATGAGGAGATAAGCTGTACGGTGGCGCTTCTCCATGATGTCGTGGAAGATACGGAAGTCACACTTGCGGAGTTAGAACAGGCGTTTCCTTCGGCAGTAACGGAAGCCGTATGTCTCCTGACACATGACAAATCCGTTGATTATTATGATTATGTCCGGAATCTGAAACCGAATGCGATAGCAAAGAAAGTAAAGCTCGCAGATCTCGCGCATAATTCCGATGAGATCCGCTCGAAAGCGGCCGGCTGCTCTGAAAAGCAGATTCTGCATTGGAGAGAGAAGTACAGCCGGGCAAAAGAAATTTTGTTATCTGAGTAAAACTATCAGCAGTTCTCTTTGACGCGGGCGCAGGATTCCCGGATGACAAGCGGGCATGGAATTTTAGCTTTTAAAGGTGTCTTGATGCTTAAGTTCGATGCAACATAGACAAGATTCGCACCATGTTGCCCCATATCATAGGATGGGGCATGAATGGTCGTAAGCGGAGGGGTTATGAACGTACTGGATTCCTCATCGTTGAAACCAACGATAGAGATATCCCGTGGGATTTTATAACCTCTTTCTTTGATTGCTTTCATGGCACCTAATGCAATCGCGTCGTTTGCGGCAAATACAGCCGTTGGCAGGTCGCTGTTGTCGAGCAGATCCATCATCATATCATAGCCGGATTTGGCAGTGAAGCTGCCTTCCCGCACATAGGTCTCGGCATCCATTTCCCGGTGTTCCATGTATTTCTTATAAGCAACAGTTCTTGCGTCAACAAGACGTTCCCCATCTCCGACATATTCACACCCGACAAGCAGAGCAATCTTTGTATGACCAAGTCCGGTCAGATAGTCCATGACGTCATAGACGGCACGTTCAAAATCAAGCGTTAAGGATGTAATGTTATATTCATCGACGACCATATCCAAAAATACAATATTGCTGCAGATACCAAGAAATGTATCAATTTCTTTTTTAGAGAACTTGCCAAGACAGATTAATCCATTCACGGAGGCAAGCTGCTTAAGACCGTCCGGTTCATTTGGAAAAATACGTACGACGCGGATGGCATTTTTCATACAAAAATCTTCCACACCCTGTCTGACACGGAGATAGTAGCTGTCCTTTAATTCCTGCTCCGCCGTATACCAGAGTACGATTCCCATTGTAAATGTATTTTTTGCCATCGCTTTTGTGCGGGAGGATTTGGTATAGTTTAATTTCCTAGCAATCGCAAGCACATGTTCCCGCGTTTCCGGAGCAACACTTAAGGTAGCATCATTATTTAAAATTCTGGATACGGCGCCTGCCGATACACCAGCTTCTTTTGCAATATCACGAATGGTAGCCATAGAAAACTCCTTTCAAAATGTTTACTAAACAAAATATACCACATATAAT
>USFH01000011.1 GCA_900553925.1 uncultured Clostridium sp. | reverse complement strand
TTCATGCAGGGAAGATAACGGAATCTGTATAATAAAAAGTGTACGTTGTTATGAAGACGTACACTTTTTTCAGTAAATAAATCTAATACTGTGGATGATATCTGCAGTAACAATGACGGTGAGAATAGTTTAGTCTCTCCAGATGTATTTAAAGCACGGATACATATATCGGTGAGAACAAAAGCAGCTTAGTTTCTCTGGCTGTATTTGTACCACAGATACATATACGCGACAAGCGGGCTGTATTCCGGAAGCGGGAGAATTCCAAGTGACTCATACACTGCCTTACTGTCGTAATCGGTCGATGAAGCGGAGATTCCGGTCAGATAGACAGGGATCTTTTTTTGTGCGGCCTGTTCGGTGAGTGCAAGCAGGGATGGATTCTTCGTGTTGATCGTACCGGAGTGGTAGGCGTGGATTAATACAGCGCGTGCATCATCCGGCAGATGGTACTGCATGCCCGGCATGGACTGGAAGAAGCAGACCGGACAGGTTGTATCGAAGCAGGTGTATGATTCCTGGATCGGATCACGTCCCGGATCCGGTATATCGGTATTGCCGGATAACAAATCAATCGTTGGGCCGGATGTGCAAATGCTGTCTGGCGTAACGTGACGTATCACAGAACATTTCCGCAGGACGGGCGCGATAGCCTCTGCATATGCGTCATATGGACGTTCGTACAAACTGTCATCAAACGGACGATGATTGTAGATGCCGAGCGCATTGTAGATCTTCGGCGTGCTTCCGGTGTTGCAGTAGGAGATACCGACGGCGGTTGGAAGAATCGGGAAGCCCGGGGTATACATAGCCGTTGTTGTATCCGGAGAAGCCGGTGTTTCAATGGCTGTTCCCTGTCCGGAATGTGCGTGCTTCCAGTCGTATATATAATCGACTGCAGCAGCGAAGTTCGTCAGTCCGTTTGCGCGTGGGTCATCTAAGATATAATTGCTGGATACAAGGAGAATCGGAATTTTGGCATAGGCAAAGCACATACCAAGTGCGGCAGCGGTAAATGGAAGCGTGTCGGTGCCGTGTGTGATGATTATGCCGTCAATATCCGGATCGTCTGTTGTAAGTAAGCTATGCACACAGGCAATCAGGCGGTTTAAGTGGGAACCATCCATATATTCACTGAGTGTTGTATAAGGGGCTTGTGTCCGGAAGTTTGGGATTGCAGCACCTCTCTTTTTTTGTTCGGCTTCATACATTGCCAGTAGTCGATATGGCATCTGTGCATCGGTCGAGACAAATTCCTGCTGTACGGACGAACCGATCGTGCCGCCGGTGAAGATAACTGTGATATTCATAGAATTACTCCGTTTCATTTTCCTTTAGTTTTAACATGATATTCGAGATAAATTCATGTTGTTCGGTATAAAAATTCGAGGAACCATGGTATTTTTGCGTCGTTGCCTGAATCGAGGCAAGACCGATACCACTTTTCCGCTCCTTGGTGGAGATGTATTTTCCGTTCCGTGTGCAGACATTGCCGTCGAAGCTGTTTACCATTGTGATATACAGGTGCCCCGGAGTGTCGAGATCCGCGGATAAGCGGATGAAACGGGCATCGGCCCGGACATGGCGGCATGCGGTGACTGCATTATCAAGAAGATTGCCGAAGATCAGGCACAGGTCAATATCCGAAATCGCTATCTCCTTTGGGATAACAACCTGCAGCTTCGTCCGGATGTCATAGCTTTTGGCGATATCGATGTAATAATGAATCGTTGCGTTGACCACGGGGTTGTCACAATAGGTGGCAGGTGCCTGTACATTCGATATCTCGGAAGAATAGTTGGAGATATATTCCTGCAATTTCTCATACTGGCCGGTCTGGGAAAGTTCGTTCAATACTGCAATCGTATGCTTGAAATCATGCCGGATACGGCGTGTCTCATCCAGATACGCCTGCATTTTCTCGTACTGGTCTGCCTGAAGCTGGTACATCAGGGCGGTGGAATCTGCTTCAATCTTCCGGGAGGTCGTGACGGCGATGATGTACAACAGGGACTGGAACAGCATGAAGAACAGGAACAGCACACCTTCAATCACCATTGCAATCTGGAAGATCCGCCCGACGCGGATGTTGGCATAATCAATCGGAATCATATAGATGTTGCAAAAGGAGATGATTGCAGGAATCATCCATGCGATTCTCCAGAATAATGTCGTGTTGAAATTCTCAAACAGCCATCGGTATTTGTGCCGCATGCGGAGTAACACAGACATAATGAGGAGACTGACCGCATATTGTATGATCAGACCGGGCACGGAGTTGTCGTGTATGTTGGAATGCGGATCGATCCGCGCGATGATGTAATCGTTCATGATGCAGCCGAAGGATAACGCAGCGGTTGCACATAAAAACATGTATAGTAATTTCAACTTTTCCAGTTTTACAATTAAAAAATACGCAATCAGACAGATGCCGAGCAGAGGGAAGAAGAATATGTTTGTGTAGTAGGAGACGGAAGAGTCCACCCACGCTAACACAAAACAGACTGCAACCATGCATGGCAGCAACACCGGATAGAGCTTTCTCTGGGGAATGATGAGCCAGTCCGCAACAGGGATGATGCAAAGAAAGATGCCGGGGAGGATAATGCCGTATTCGGCAGCTCTGTAAACGAGATTCCAGAAATTCATGAGAGCCCTCCTTTCGTCAATGCCTTCGTGCGCCGCTTAAACTGGTGAGCGATATAAGCCTGTGTGATGGCGGCTGCATTTTTCCTATGAATCGAAAATGTCGTGGAGTCGCACATGGTGCAGGAAGTGTTCTCCATATGCTGCACATAGTCCAGGTTGATGAGTATCCCCCGGTTGATGGTCAGAAACCGTTCGTCCTGTGTGAGGATGGATGCGGCTTCGCGAAATGGCATGCGGCAACGGAACACATCGCGCCCCTGAATCTGCAGATAGTTGGAATCCGAGGTGATATAGCGGATGTCAGAATATAAAACCGGAATCTGCTTCCGGTCTATCGAGATTGAAAATGCCTGTGTGTCAGTCTCTTCTTCCTGCGTAATCGCCAGCTCGTCGAACAGCCGGGCGATCATCTCCCCGGTTACGGGTTTTTCGAGATAATCAAATGCATGCACTCGGAATGCATCTGCCCGATGCTCTGGACTGCTGGTCAGGAACACGATAGGTGTCCGGGGAGCATTCCTGCGGAATTCTGCCGCCAGATCAATTCCGGTTGTATCCTGTAAATAAATATCAAAGATAACAAAAGAATATGAGATCTGTGCGCAGGCAGAAAGAAATGCAGCAGATGTCGCGAAGCAGTCACAGGCGATTGCAACATCGTGCGTGCGGCTGTAATCCATAATGGTTTTATATAATTTCTGTAATTCTTCCGGATTGTCATCCACGATGGCAAGGTTCATATTCATTTCCTCTCTGATGAATGGTTAAATTGTAATTTTTAACATTGTAACACAATTTTATATAGGAATCTATGTATCAAAATGACATTTCGTCCCAGAAAAATGCATTTCGTCCCAAAAGGGTTGACGTGCCCCCCAAAGGTATGGTAAAGAAAAAGAATGAAAAAAATGTAAAGAGGATATAAAGAGGAAAGGGAGAGAGGTATGAAGAAGAAAATCACGATTGCTCTGGTTATGATATTTGCTGTGCTGGCATACATCACATGCGCTTCACAGATATTGGATGCAAATGCAGAGGGTATGTCTGTAATCATGGGAGGAAAAACGCTTGAAACCGGATACTATTGGTATGTGGGGAATCAGATGCAGGATGTTTCACAGACTGCACCCGATGCTACGGTTATACCAAATTATATACACTATGATGCTTCGACGGGAATCATGACCGTGTATGGGAATTTTTATACTGAAGATATGTCAGGGATTCAGATTGATGGTGGCACACTTATTCTGAGTGGTGCAGGAGATCTGACAATTGTTTCGAATGTCGATGGAACTGCGGCGATTACAGGTGCCAATGGTGCAGGAATCAGAACTGAGGAAGGCTTTTCCGGCGATATCAATATTAGCGGAAAGGGGAATGCTAGCGCGATTCACGGATTAACAACGGTAGCTCTTGAGACAACTTCTGCCAACGGAATATGGATTATGACAAGTCAATCATCCGGTGTATTTATAGATGCGGAAAATGTTTCGTTAAAAGGACCAGACATCACGTTTGATTCCCAGACGGCCAGCTTATCAGGTATAATCAGGGCAACGGGAGATATCAGCCTTGTGAGTGAGGACGATATCAGGATAGTTAATGACTGTTCCGGTGCGATGTTTACGGGCAATAATGTAACACTCGAGAGCACAGCCGGGAAAATCGACCTAAAAAATACGACGTCAGGTATTGCAACAGGTAATCTGACGATGCGTGCAGCGAGAAATATTAATATCGAAGCAAAGGATGCTGTTGCAAATGGGAATTTGAATATTACTAAAGGGTGGGATGTTGATATTATATCGAATCATGCTGTGACAGTCGGGGGAAATATAAGCATCAATCATGTAATGTATACGGAAATTCAATCTGGAACAAATTCTGTATGTGGTGGCGATGCGACAATTTACAGCGGAAAGAATATGCAGCTTACAGGAAACGGAGATTATCCGGTTGTAGCAGGCGTATTAACCGTGAATCCGGATGCGGAGGCAAATATAGTATTACGGATAAACAGTGGCTCGGCGAAGTATTCGTCGCCGTTTGTGGGGATATATCCTGCTGAGGGGATGGTAAGATTTATGGAGTCTGACAGTTCACAGGCAAATATTTTTGCGGTATTCACCTATATAGATGGCGTGAAATATGATATGAATCCAACGACTTGTGAGCATCCGTTCGTTTATTATGGTGGTACATGCATGATATGTGCAGAACCAGATGTACCAATTGCAAAGCTTACGAAAAGTAATGGTAGTGAAGTAGACTATACATCCTTACCAGCCGCAGTTACCGCTGCGGGAAACGGTGATACCGTGACACTGCTGCATAATTGTGATGCAAGTGCAATAAATTTGAATCATTATACCGAGTTATCCAATAAAAAAATAATCATTGATCTGGGTGGACACAAACTGCAGATACAAGAGATTGATACAGAATGTGCACTTACGATACAGAACGGAACCTTTTACGGAAGTATTAATCATGGAGCAAATGATGGGGAACTCCGTTTGAAGAATCTGAAAGGGAAAATTGAGGATTTACAGTGGATGCCTAAGGAGGGGGTATGGCTTGAGAATAGCCAGTTAAGCACATCCGGAAATCAGTTTTTTGTTGAAAAATTAAGCCTAGATGAGAAATCTGTGCTGAGCATCAAAAATACAGGAATTACCAATTACGGAACCGCGCGCTTTAGTAATGTAGAAGATGCGCTTGGCGGAATTAAGGAATTTTTGCCTTATGGATATCAGCTCGCACAAAAAAAACCATATTCGAATGCCGCGGATACCTATAATACAGTTGTGGATGAAAATGGAGAGCTTGCAGTGAATATATTGCTCAAATACAAGCGGCTGACCGATCCGGAAGCTGTGATTACAGTGGATACATCTTCGGTTGTATATGATGGAACGAGCAAGGTGCCTGCTGTGACTGTAAGCTATGATGGCGTAGTGCTTGCGGCAAATAGAAATTATAGCGTGACGTATAATAACAACGTGAATGTTGGAACTGCCACGATACATATTGAGGGAATCGGAGTATATCATGGCAGTGTGATAAGACCTTTGTGATAGGTAAGGCAAATCAGGCGGCACCGACCGGACTGGTACCAACCGCTGAAACAATTGATGGAAAGAATGATGGAAAAATCGCAAATCTTTCATTGAAGATGGAATATAGCGTGGATAATCGCACATGGATTGACGCGAATACACAGCTTTTAGAGAACCTTCCCGATGGAGATTATTACGTAAGATATAAGGAAACAAACAATTACTATGCATCGCCATCTACCAAGGTGGTTGTTGCAAAGGGTGCGACGCGATCCCCAACAGGCGAGCGGGCAACCACACAGCAGACATTCGTGGAACAGCCGGATGGAGCAACTACACAGGCAGGTGCCCCGAAGACAGCAGAGACAAGCAAGAAAACGGATAAAACAGTTTCCACCGGAGATGCATATCCGATAGCGATTATAATTACACTAATGCTTGGTGCAGGTGTCGGTATCACGGGTATGATCCGAAGAAGAAAAGAAAAATAGTTAATTGTGCAATTCATACACATGAGAGCAGGATGAAAGTCCTGCTCTTTTTTCGGAAATAAATCATGTGGCATAGTGAAGTGGGCGCGGAAGAGAATATAAGACCGGAAAACCCCATGCGGTGGGCGTGAGTGGAAGAAAGTAAGCAGAAAAACCCAAATTGGAAATAGAGGTGCATAGCGGGAACGGAAATAAATTTACAATTTCCGTATGAAATGGTATAAATAAAGAAGATTTTACAGATTGGAAATGCGTATGGAAGAATATGTGATCAAAAATCAAAAAAAGCTCCGGCTGGGCATCACGACAGGAACGTGCAGTGCAGCGGCGGCACGGGCAGCAGCGATACAGCTTCTGCTTGGGGTAGAAAGCCATGCGGTAACCTTGCGTACACCAAAGGGGATGACGGTTTCCGTTCCGGTGTATCTGCTTGAATCAGATAGCCGGAAAGCAAGCTATAAAGTAGTAAAGGATAGCGGCGATGATCCGGATGTGACGAATGGCACGGATGTGTGCGTGACAGTGGAGTTTGTGAAGCAGCGTGTGCGTGAGCAGACAGATGGAAGCCAAGACAGCTCCTGCGCATTTACCAGCGAATCATTTCCGTATCTGACGCTGGATGGAGGAATCGGAATCGGGCGTGTCACGAAAGAAGGCTTGGAGCAGGCGGTCGGACAGGCGGCAATTAATCGTGTGCCGCGGCAGATGATATTTGCGGCGGTTGGCGATGTATGCGAGAAAGCAAATGTCTGTGAGCCATTGCACATCACGGTATGGATGCCGGAGGGAGAGACTCTGGCGAAGCGTACATTTAACCCGAAGCTTGGTATCGAGGGTGGACTTTCGATACTTGGAACAAGCGGAATCTTAGAGCCGATGAGCGAGCAGGCGATTGTGGCGACAATCGAGACAGAGATCCGACAGTTACATGCGGTTGGCGAGGAGAAAGTGTTAGTGACACCCGGAAACTACGGACAGGCATACGCATCCGAATATCTGGGGCTTGATCTTGCAAAGAGTGTCAAGTCGAGCAATTATATCGGCGATACGATCGACCTTGCAATCTCGTATGGCATGAAAGATTTCCTGTTGGTTGGAAATATCGGAAAGCTGGTAAAGCTGGCGGCAGGTATCTTCAACACGCATTCTAAGGTCGCGGATGGACGCGGAGAGATATTTGCGGTGCATGCGGCGATGGCAGGTGCAGGAGCGAATGTGGTACAGGAAATTTATAACTGTATCAATACCGACCGGATGTTGGATGTTGTGGAACGGGAATGCTTGCGGGAAGCTGTGATGCAGAGTATCCTTGCGGCAATTGAGAAACATGTCGCAGGCAGAATCGGGGATGCGATGCGGTTTGGCGTGATTGTATTTTCCGAGAAGTACGGATATTTGGGGCAGACGAAGGATACAGCAGCAGTGTTGGGTGTATTTCGCGGAAATCTGCAGATGAGAGAATGATTATAGGATATTGAACACAGAATGTGAACTGTGAGGGTAAGATGGATGCGTGGATGAACCTGGGATATTGAACACAGAATGTGAACTGCGAGGGTAAGATGGATGTGTGGATGGATCTGGGATATAGAACACGGGATGAGAAATATATGCAGGTGTGGCGAGTGAAATTATATTGAGCAAAAATAGGATAGATTATAATAGATAAAGGAAGAAGATAAATGGTACATTTCGTAGGAGCGGGACCCGGCGCGTGTGATCTGATTACCGTGCGGGGCATGAATCGAATCAAGGAAGCGGATGTGATCATCTATGCAGGTTCGCTTGTAAATCCGGAGCTGCTTTCGTATGCGAAGGCAGATTGCGAAATTTACAATAGCGCGCATATGACGCTTGAAGATGTCGTGTCTGTAATGCGGGAAGCAGAGGCGGCAGGCAAAGGAACAGTTCGTCTGCATACGGGTGATCCGTCGGTGTATGGTGCAATCCGCGAGCAGATGGATCTGCTGGATGGATATGGAATCGCATATGATGTGTGTCCGGGGGTGAGTGCGGTGTTCGGTGCCGCGGCGTCGTTGGCGTGTGAGTATACGTTGCCGGATGTGACGCAGACATTGATTCTGACAAGAGCGGAAGGGAAAACCCCTGTGCCGGAGAAGGAAAATCTGCGAAGTCTGGCTGCACACCGCGCCAGTCTGGTGCTGTATCTGTCGTCCGGGCTTGCCCGAAAGGTGCGGCAGGAACTCCTGCTTGGTGGATACGCGGTGGACACGCCGGTTGCTGTCGTGTATAAGGCAACCTGGCCGGAAGAGAAGATTATCCGCACGACACTGGCTAAGCTTCCGGAAGATATGGAAGCCGCGGGGATTACGAAGACGGCACTCATTATTGTATCTCCGGCACTTGGAAGTGTCTATGAGAAATCCCGGCTTTATGACGCGGCATTTGCAACAGAGTATCGCGGCGCAACGGAGATTGCATTTCCGACAGGAATCCGACGGGTACTGCTAATTACATGTAGCGTGCGCGGGTATGCGACGATGCAGAAATTGGCGAAGAAGCTGGAAAACATTTCTGGTGCAGAAATTATCACGAAGGTAAAATGTGAGGCGCTTCCGGAGGTCTCAATGAAAGGGACAGTCAAGGCGTGTGTTGATGCGTATTTTGAGCAGGTGGATGCCATTGTGTTCGTGACAGCAAGCGGAATTGCTGTGCGGAGTGTGGCGGAGCATCTGACACATAAATCTAAAGATCCGGCGATTGTGTGCGTGGATGAATGCGGGAAGCATGTGATATCGTTAGTGAGTGGACATGCCGGTGGGGCAAATGCGCTCACGCAGATGCTGGCGGATGTGATGTGGGCAACACCGGTCATCACGACGGCGACGGATGTGGAAGGAAGGTTCTCCATTGATGAGTATGCGCGGGAACATAATTTAGTAGTGACGGACTGGGCGAAGGCGAAGGCAATCAGTGCGGAGGTGCTGGCGGCCGGGGCGGAACCTGTGTGGGTGGATGAAGCCGTGGTTTTGCAGGAAGAAGAGAAGCGCGCATGCGAGATAGGTAAGGAACAGAAATCAACCGGGATTGATGTGGGTAAGATAGAAAATGATGGATGCAAGAATGAAGTTGATGGATGCGAGAACAGAATAGATGGATGTGAGAATGAAGTTGATGGATGCAAGAACAGAGTCGATGGATCCGAGAATAAAGTAGATGGATGCGGGAACAGAATTAATGTTAAAAGATTGCAGATAGGTTCGCATCAGGTTATTATAACTCCAAAAGATGGTTCCGTGGATGCGCAAACGTTACAGCTTATTCCACGTTGTATTGTAGCTGGCGTCGGTTGTAAGAAAGGGACACCGGGGGATAAAATCGAGCATGCAGTGCAGGATGCGTTTGCGAAAGCAGGTTTGCGGATGGAAGCATTATGTGCGGTGGTAAGTATCGATCTGAAGAAGGAAGAAGCGGGATTGCTTGAATTCTGTGAGACACGGAATGTGCCGTTTGAGACATACGCAGCAGAAGAATTGCAGGCGGTGCCAGGGACATATTCGGCATCAGAATTTGTGTCTGGCGTGACCGGCGTGGATAATGTCTGTGAGCGTAGTGCAGTGAAGTATGCAAGTGAGCATGGTATGAAACAGGATCAGCCGTTACTAGGCAGGCAGGCAAAGCATGGAGAATTGCTGCTTCGCAAGCAAGCACAGGATGGAGAGCTGTTGCTCCGCAAGCAAGCGTATGGGGGCGTGACGGTTGCGCTGGCGTATGTGTGTAGCGAGTGAAAAACAAGCAGAAAAACCCACGAAGTGTGTTTGAAAGCCAAAAAACAAGCGAAAAAACCCAAAATCGGAAGCTGAAACAAGAAAGTGAAGAGCAATACGATCCCGGAAGAACATAAAAAACAAGACAATAGAGCAGCAATGGAGAGAAACATGAACGCAGAGAGTAAGAAGGAATTATATATTGTCGGGCTTGGCCCCGGCGCAAGACAGAAGATGACACAGGAAGCAATTGATGTCGTGGAAGCCTGTGAGGTGATTGCCGGATATAAGGTATACATCGAACTCCTGAAACCATACTACCCGGACAAGGAATATCTGGTAAATGGTATGCGGCAGGAGGTAGAACGATGTCGGTTGGCGTTGGAAACCGCAGCGAGTGGGAAGAAGACAGCGCTTGTGTGCAGTGGTGATGCAGGCGTGTATGGCATGGCAGGAATCACGCTGGAGCTGGCAGCAGAATTTCCGGAGGTGGATGTACATGTGATCCCCGGCGTGACGGCTGCACTATCTGGGGAAGCCTTGCTTGGGGCGCCGCTTGGACATGATTTTGCTGTGATTAGCCTGAGTGATCTGCTGACTCCTTGGGAACTGATCACGAGACGGCTTGCGGCAGCGGCAGAGGGAGATTTTGCAATCTGCCTGTATAATCCGTCTAGCCATAAGCGGCACGATTATCTGCAGAAAGCGTGTGCGATTTTATTGCAGGGAAAATCCGGCGATACCGTCTGCGGCATCACGCGGAATATTGGACGCATGGGCGAGGAAAAGCGGATTCTCACGCTTTCTGAACTTGAGGAGACAGAAGTCGATATGTTTACGACGGTGTTCATTGGCAATTCCCAGACAAAGCGGATTGGCGATTGGATGGTAACACCGCGCGGGTATGAAAAAAATAAATAAAATGCTTGATATTTTCAAGGTATCTCCATATAATAAAAGTAAGAACAGAGATGTTCTGCTTCATCATATGTGATGAGTCCTGTGACGGTACTGACAGGACGGTAAAATAAAAAATGACCGAGCGATGAAGTCCTGTGACGGTACTGACAGGACGGTAAAATAAAAAATGACCGAATGATGAAGGCTATAACGAGAGGCTGAAAAAGTCTCTCGTTTCTTTTTACTAAAGGGAGAATGTGGGGAGCATACGAATGAACTTACCAGAAAACGATTATCAGATACTGAGATTGACGGACAAATTTTATCGTGCGTATCCAAATCCACCATATCGTGAGATATTGAAAAAGGAACAGAGAGCATATAACTGTTTGTTGTTTCAATCGCATTATGGATATTTTATTTGCGTTCCATACAGATCAGAGATTCATCACAAATATGCATTTCATTTTTCGGGCACTGTTAGATCCAAAACTCACAAATCAGGATTAGATTATAGCAAAATAGTAATAATTACCAAGACAGAATATATAGGAGCCAAAGATGCATTGATTGATAAAGACGAGTTTAATGAGACAATGATACATTTGGATCGGATTAAAAAAGAAGCTTTGGATTTTGTGGAAGCGTATGTTGCGCATATGAATGGAACAAGAACGCTGCATAAACGAGAATTTGAACGAAGATATAATTATTCACCATTGAAATATTTTCATAAAGAATTAGAGATATAGAAAACTATGAATATCGTAATATTTGGAGGTACAACCGAGGGGCGGCAGTTCGCGGAGTATCTGGTACAATTGAACAGAAAGCAGGAGAAAACGGAAGCTGTAATTCATGTCTGCGTGGCATCGGAGTATGGAGCGCAGGTATTGCCGCAAGCGGAAGAAATCAAGGTGCATGTCGGGCGGCTGGAGCAGGCAGATATGCAGGAATTCCTGCAGGAAGTACAGGCAGATATCTGCGTGGATGCAACCCATCCGTATGCAGTGATTGTGACGCGGAATATTTACCGGGCGTGCAAAGAGGTGGATGTCCCTTATATTCGTGTGCGGCGGGAAGCTGAGGATACTGTGGAAGCAGGGATGCTTACGTGTGAAATGGGACATGCAGAGTCATGTAACTTAGGCGATGTGTCGACAGGACAGCTGCAGCAGGTCTATCCAGACAGCATTTATGTCGAGGACATACAGGCGGCGGCAGACTATCTGAAGGGTGTGACAGGAAATATACTGATCACGACCGGCAGCAAGGAGCTGAAAGCATATACGCAGATACCGGATTATGAAAACCGGTGCTTCGCACGCGTGCTTCCGACGACATCCGTTGTCGAGGCGTGCACGGAACTCGGGATTACAGGGAAGCATCTGATCTGCATGCAGGGACCGTTCGATCTTGCTATGAATCTGGCAACGATACAGTACGCGGATGCGAAGTATCTGGTGACAAAAGCGAGTGGGAAAAATGGTGGCTATGACGAAAAGTGTGAGGCGGCTCTTGCAGCAGGCATACATCTGGTGATCATCGGGCGGCCGGAGGAGCAGGTCGAGCCGGTTATGTCACTCCCGCAGGTGGAGAGCTATTTGCGAAACCGCTTGGAAGTATGATCTATGGGAACCGGGATAAATGCGGAGGCAGCGGCAGCAAACGCTGATGCGCGCAGAAGAAAAGAGGAGAATATCAGTATGGAAGGTACAGAAAAAACCAGTATATATCTGATCGGGATAGGACCTGGGAGTGCGGACTGTCTGACGTGGGAGGCAGTGCAGGCAATCAGACAGGCAGATGTTCGTATCGGTGCGTCCCGTATGCTTCAGGTCTGCGAAGATATTTGCGGAGAAGAAGGACACAGCGCAGAGGAGACCTGTTATGATGCCTATCTGCCAAACGAAGTTATGAATCTTATACGGAAGCATACAGGCGAGACAATCGCGTTGCTTTTCTCCGGTGATATCGGGTTTTATTCCGGGGCGAAACGTATTCGGGATATGCTGAAGGAAGAGGAAACAGCATATGATATACACTTCGTTCCGGGACTTTCCTCCGTGCTGTATCTGATCGATAAGATGGGGGGACTCTGGGAGAAGGCAGAACTGGTCAGCAATCATGGAACCTCGGCAAATGTGCCGGCGAAGCTTCTGCATCATTCACAGGTTTGCACGCTGCTTGGCTATGAGGGGCAGGTGGCAGATATCTGCAGGCGCCTTACGGAAGTGGGACTTGGCGATACGCCCGTGATCGTAGGCGAGCGACTTTCTTATGCGGATGAGAAAATCACAAAGAATTTCGCAAAAAATCTGTGCGAAAGCTCCTTTGACCGGTTGGCGGTTGCCATGTTTTTAAATGCAAAACCTCAGGCAAGAAGGCTTGCTCCCGGCATATCGGATGATGCATTTATCCGGGGAAATGTACCGATGACAAAAGAAGAGGTGCGGGCAGCGGTAATCTCCAAACTCCGGATCACGGATTATGTGGCAAAGGATACGCCACCGGTCATCTATGATGTCGGCGCAGGAACCGGTTCTGTATCGGTGGAGATGGCACTTCTCACAGAGACCGGAACGGTGTATGCGATTGAGCAACATCCGAAGGCGGTGGAGCTTTTGTATGAGAACCGGAGAAAATTCCATACAGGCAATATGGAGATTCTCGCAGGCGAAGCAACCGGGATTATCCCGGAGCTTCCGGCTCCGACGCATGTATTCATCGGGGGCAGTGGTGGAAATATGTTAAAAATTGTTGAGCAGGTGTATCAGAAAAATGTGAATGCCCGCATCGTGATTACGTCGGTTACGATGGAGACACAGGCAGAGCTTTTCACGCTTGCTGAGATGGCAAAGGAGACAGGCAGGAAATTCGACATGCTTCAGATGGCGGTCACGCGCACCACGGAAGTCGGGCGGTATCATATGCAGCAGGCGGAAAATCCGGTGTGGATTGCGACAATTTCTTCATAGAAGAAAAATCGGTTGATATATTCTGGACAGGCTTTGGAACGGATGATGGATTTAGTGCAGGGACATTTGTGCAATGAGGAAAAACATATGAATCAAATACAGGTAAATACCCCACGCGTGATGTTCGCAGCGATGCGGAGTGGCAGCGGAAAAACAACCGTGACGTGTGGTGTGCTGGCAGCATTAAAAAAACAGAATATAAAGGTACAGGCGTATAAATGCGGCCCGGATTATATCGATCCGATGTTTCACCGGACGGTGCTTGGAATCGACACCGGAAATCTGGACACGTTCTTCGCGGGGACTGATGCGATTGGACATATTTTGGTGCGCGACCTGCGGGATGCAGAAATGTGCGTGATGGAAGGCGTCATGGGATATTACGACGGTGTCGGTGGCACAACGACAATGGCAAGCTCTTATGAGCTAAGTAAGGTTACGAAGACGCCGGTCGTTCTGATCGTGGATGCGAAGGGCGCGAGTGTCACACTTGCGGCGATCATCCGCGGAATCATGGAGTATAAGAAGGACAGCCGTATTGCAGGGGTAATCTTAAACCGCGTATCACCGATGTTTTACAGCCGGATTAAGCATGTGATCGAGGCAGAATGTGGCATTCCGGTGCTTGGATATCTGCCGGAAAATGCGTCGTTTGCAGTGCAATCCAGACACCTCGGACTGTTGCAGCCGGAAGAACTGCAGGCGCAAAAAGACTGGGTGGAAACGGTTGCGGAAGCTGTTACAAAGACGATCGATATCAATGGGATTTTTGAAATTGCGGCACAGGCAGAGACGCTGCAGATACAGAAGCCGGCTGACGTAAGGAATGATTGCAAATTCCCGTCCGGATATTGCATCGGTGTGGCAAGAGATGCGGCATTTTCTTTCTACTACCGTGAGAATCTGCGCATGTTGGAAGACATGGGAGCGGAGCTTGTGTACTTTTCCCCGCTTGCAGATGCACATGTGCCTAAGGTGGATGCGCTGATTTTTGGCGGCGGGTATCCGGAGCTTTACGCGAAGCAGCTGTATGAGAATCGGTCGATGCGTGCATCTGTCTGGCAGGCGTTGGAATCTGGGATGCCGTGCCATGCGGAATGCGGCGGATTCTTATATCTTGGCAAGTCGCTTGCCGATGCAGAAGGAAATGTATATGAGATGGTCGGTTTCTTAGATGGTGCGGGATTTCGGACAGAGCGGTTACAGCGGTTTGGGTATGTGGAGCTGGCACCGCAGGAAGCAGATGCATTTGCAGTGAATACGTTTTTGCGCGGACATGAGTTTCACTACTGGGACAGCACCGATTGTGGCGATGCCTGTCTGGCGTGGAAGCCGCTTTCCAAGCAGAAGACCTATCCATGTATGGTGAAGAAGAAAGGGACATTCGCGGGATTTCCGCATCTGTATTATGCGGGCGCGGAGGCGTTTTTCTATCACCTGTTTTTAGATGGTGCAAAGACGCGAAGATAGATGAAAATAGATAATATAGTTTTTGGTTAGTAATGAGGGAAGAGAAGAGTAAGAGGGTATTATGTTAGAAGAGATACAGTTACAGCAGGTGCTGCCACAGGAAATTGAGAAACGAAGCTTTGAGATTATCACAGAGGAACTTGGAAATGTCGAATTAGATCCGCTTCAGGCACCGATCATCAAGCGGGCAATCCATACGTCGGCTGATTTTGATTATCTGGAGAATCTGACATTTTCCGAGCAGGCGGTTTTGAAATTCCATGATGCAATAAAAAATGGTGCCTGTATTGTCACGGATACGCAGATGGCAAAATCCGGTATCAACAAGAAAGAACTTGCGAAATACGGTGGCGAGGTCTACTGCTTCATGAGCGATGACGACGTGGCAGAAATCGCGAAGAAACAAGGCTCGACACGGGCGGTAGCAAGTATGGAGAAGGCGTGTACGTTAGACAAGCCGCTTATCTTTGCGATTGGAAATGCACCGACCGCGCTGGTGCGCCTGTATGAGCTGATCGACGAGGGAAAGCTGCATCCATGCGGCATCATCGGTGTGCCGGTTGGTTTCGTGAACGTGGTGGAAGCGAAGGAGCTTATCATGCGGGCACCTGTGCCATATATTGTGGCGCGCGGCAGGAAGGGTGGCAGCAATATCGCCGCGGCAATCTGCAATGCGCTGTTGTATGAACTGCGGGATATGGAGAAGTAAGAAACTATGAATGAAACACAGCAGAAAATCTATATACAGGCGAAGGAAAGATGGGATGCAATCGCAAAGCCGATTGACAGTCTCGGCGTGTTCGAGGATATGGTTGCCAGACTTTGCGCGATTGCCGGGACAGAGAATCCTGGAGACTATAAGCGGCGGGCATTATTGACACTGTGTGCCGATCACGGCGTTGTGGCAGAGGGTGTGACGCAGACCGATTCCGGCGTGACAAAGGTCGTAGCGGAGAATATCGCGCATGGCTGTTCCGGCGTCAATTATATGGCGCAGACCGCAGGCGTGGATGTGTATGCGGTTGATATCGGTATGCTGGGCGAACCATATCCGGATGCGTCATTTGGCATGGGACATATGATAAACCGGAAGGTACAGGCAGGAACCGGGAATCTTGCGAAGGAACCCGCGATGCCGATGGAGGTTTGCGACCGGGCAATTGAAACCGGAAAAGAGCTTGTGCGGGAATGCAAAGAAAAAGGCTATGAGATATTAGCCGTCGGCGAGATGGGAATCGGAAATACAACTCCGACCTCTGCTTTGCTTGCAGCACTGCTTGATCTGCCGGCGGAGGCGGTGACCGGACGAGGCGCCGGACTGAATGATACCGGACTTGCGAGAAAGGTGCAGGTAATCACGCAGGCACTGGCGCGTGTAGAGCAACTTGATGATGCGGGATTGGAGCGGAAACAGCGTGTGACTGCTCAGGCGCTGGCACGTGCAGAGCAAATGGAGGATGCCGGACAGGCGCGGAAGATGCTAAGTGACGCCAGTGTAAAGAGGCTTCTGGCGGAGCTTGGTGGACTGGAGATTGCCGGTATGGTGGGCGTGTTCTTAGGCGCAAAGGAGTATGCCATTCCGGTTGTCTTAGATGGTGCGATTACCTGCGTTGCGGCACTTGTTGCACAGCAACTCGAACCGGATATTACGGATTATCTGCTCGCTTCGCATGTATCTGAGGAGGTAAGCGGCAGATTGGCACTTAATGCGCTCGGACTGCCTGCGGTCATCCATGGCAGACTTTGTCTGGGCGAAGGCAGCGGGGCGGTGATGCTGTTTCCGCTTCTGGATATGGCATTGTCGGTTTATAAACATATGGGTACATTTGAGGATTTATCCATCGAAGCTTATAGCAGGAATGGGAAGCCGATAGATGCGGAAGCGGACTGATGTGTATGCCGATTGAAAAACGAAGCTTTGAGATCATTACAGAGGAGCTTGGGCGTGTGAAATTAGACCCGCTTCAGGCTCCGATTATCAAGCGGGCAATCCACACATCGGCGGATTTTGATTATCTGGAGAATCTGGCATTTTCTGAGCGGGCGGTGGAGCATTTCCACGCTGCAATCAAAAACGGTGCCTGTATCGTGACCGATACGCAGATGGGTAAATCGGGTATCAACAAAAAAGAGCTTGCAAAATACGGGGGTGAGGTCTACTGCTTCATGAGCGACGAGGACGTTGCCGCGAAAGCAAAGGAGCAGGGAAGCACCGGTGCCGTATATCGTCGCACGCGGCAGGAAGGGTGGCAGTAACATTGCTGCCGCCATCTGTAATGCACTGATCTATGAATTGCGGGATATGGGGGAATAGCTGCGGGATATGGGAAATAGAAAGTGAAAAAAATGAAAATTAATGATTTAGGGTGTTACATATTAGATAGGGAGGAAATATGAAAAAGAAAAAACAGAAAATTATAGCAAGTGCGGCATTTGTCGTGGTAGGTGTGTTGGCGGTTATATTTTTATGGAATAGATTCAAAACGAAAATTGAGTTTTCATTCGTGTTTGATGATTTTTCCTTTATGAATCACACGCTGTCTGAGGGAGATAAAATGAATACCATCATGCAGGAAAATAACATCAGTGCAGATGCTACCTCCCTGCATAATACAAATGGGTACTGGGTTGAATATGATGAAAGATCAAAGGCTTGGGTTTTGATGTGCCCTACTAAGTATGAGGATGGCAGACAAGGTGCGTGCTCGTCGTATTGTGTATATAAGGATCCTGCAGAGAAGGGACACGTTAGTTTCAGTGTCGATAAGTATCAATCGGAGTGTTATCAAGGACCGATTCACATTGGGGATTCTCTGGAGAAGGTGTATCAGGATTTTCATATAGAAGAGTTTATGGAATCCGAGATGTTCGGTGAAGAATATAATCAGAGATTTTATACCTGTGACAGTAACCTGGGCGAAGTAACTTTGATTTTTTCCCCATACACCGGGCTCGAGGATTTCGATAAATATGAAACACCGGCAGAATATTTGAAAGCAGGGAATTTTTTTCAATATGGTCTTGATTTTGGTACATATCATTTGTTTGTGACGATAGATGAAAGTCAGACGGTTTCCAATGTTGGTATGAGCTATAATCCAAATAGTACGAAAAAAAAACGTGATGATAAGAAAGCATGGTGGCAGGGAAAATAAAATGTACACAGGCATGAAGAAACATGGATTTGTACGTACATATCTTACACAAGAAGGACATTAGATGATAGGAGAAAACGATGCTTCATATAGTTTATGGCGGAAGTGCCAGCGGAAAATCATCCTATGCGGAAGGCTTAGCCGTGTCCATGCGGGAAGGTGGACGGCTGCTCTATATTGCGACGATGTATCCGTATAAATGGAATACGACAGAGATTGATTCGGAGACGATGCAGCGGATCAAGCGCCACCGCGCAATGCGTGCCGACAAAGGGTTTGATACGGTCGAATGTTACCGGCATGTGGAACATATTATGGCGAAGCGACAGGACGTGTTATTGCTTGAATGTATGTCAAATCTGCTTGCCAATGAGATGTATCTGGAGCCGGATAGTGATGATGGCGGACTAGCGGAAACAATGCCGGAAGTGAAGAAAACAGGAGTCGATGGTAATGTAGGTTCCGATATGGAGAAAACAGGAGTCGATGGTAATGTAGGTTCCGATGTGGAGAAAACAGGAATAGCCGGTGAAGCAGAGGTGAATACAGAAACGGTTGGAACCGATTGTAATGCAGGTTCCGATATGGCAGAAACGATGTCACCGGTGAGCAAGAAAATCGTACAGGCGCTCGTTGATTTATCTACGCGTGTGCAGGATGTGGTGATCGTCACCAATGATGTGTTCTCCGATGGCGGAAATCTGACCTACGATGAAAGCACGCGGGAGTATGTGAAGAATCTGGCAGAGATTAACTGCGCACTTGCACGGGAGGCAGCCACCGTGACGGAGATTGTCTGTGGGATTCCGGTTAAGATAAAAGGAGACGAGCAACCATGATGAAAGCAATCGCAATTGCATTTTCAACTTATTCCAAGATACCAATGCCGCATTTCAAATGGGACCCGAAAGCCTTGCAGTATAGCATGTGCGCGTTCCCGCTGGTTGGGGCTGTGATTGGCGCGGGTGAGTTTGTGATCTGGTATCTCTTTGGTTTTCTCTTGCAGTGGTCGGAAGTCTTCACAGCGGCGCTTCTTACGATATTCCCGATCCTGATTACAGGCGGCATCCACATGGATGGATTCTTAGATACTGTAGATGCGAAATCTTCTTATAAGTCCAAGGAGGAGAAACTGCAGATTCTGAAGGATCCGCATACCGGGGCATTTGCAATTATCCGCGGCTGTCTGTATTTCCTGATCTATTTTGGATGCATGGCAGAAGTTGTGCATGCGCTGAACAGAGAGATACCATCCGGGACACAGTCTGGTGCGCCGGCACACGCAATACGGTTGATGGGCGTGTTCGCGGTAGGATTTGTGCTGGAACGTGCCTTGTCCGGACTTTCGGTACTCACATTTCGGAAAGCAAAAAAAGAAGGCATGCTGGCAGATACTGCACGCCTTGTAAATAATCGCTCAAAGGTGATCATGTTCGTATGGCTTATTGCCTGCATTGCCGCAGGCTGTGTGATACAGCCGGTTGCAGCACTTGTGGTCGCAGGCATCGCCATACTGATGTTTTTCTATTATCGGTTCATGTCGTATCGCACCTTTGGCGGGATCACCGGCGATCTGGCTGGATATTTCCTGCAGATGTGCGAGCTCTGGATGTTAATTGGAACCGTCGTTTTGGTGCATGTTATTTAACAACGATGACACCACCAGTCACATAATCCCGATCGCTTAGGCTAAGTCCATCGACCATGATACCAATGCTTTCGCCGAGGGTAGATTCCGTGACATCCTGACGGAGCTGCTCCATGCGGCTGATCGTGCCTTCTACAACCTTGCCGTTTGTGAGCTGTACATAGACAGGATCGCCTGTCTTGAATATGCCCTTATTGGTTGTACCATTTAAGACGAGTGTATCTTCGCCGCCGAGCTTGAAGCAGTCGGTGATTGCCATATAGACATCATTTGCAGCTTCACTGAAATCACGGTCAACATCCACATAGTTGGAAGAATCTGTTGTACTTTTTGTTGTTTCTGCATCGGTTGTGGAAGCGGTGCTGTTGGCAGACTTGACAAGGTTCACGATCTTGTCCTCAGGTGTCAGGTATTCGACATCGCCGAACAAAGCCGTTTTCTCTGCCATCAGTTCTTTCACGATGTTTGTTCCATAGCTACCATCAAAGGCGTCTAAGAAATAGTCTTCCAGGGTTCCTTTCTGGATTGGAACGTATGTAAATCCAACTTCATTCTCCGGAGATACGTAATATCCGCTTGTCTCACTGTAACGAAAAGTGTCAAAGAAGTCTACCGCAATTCCAAAATCTTCAAATTGCCAGCCAATGTACATTAGATATGATGAGAACTGGTCATCCGATTTTTCCGGATGCAGGAACGTGTCAACAAAGTACTGGGTATTTTCTTCGGCTGACTTTTCTGCATCATAGTCGTTGCTGAAACAGATATAATTTGGGGCACCAAACATGGTTGTCAGCATATCCATATAGATATATGCAGGATTCGGATCGTCGTAAAAGTTGTAGACGTCGTTGTAAGAATCCTCGGAAACCCCGAAAGCATCGTAATCTAAATATGTACTTAACAGTGACCAGAGATTCTTGTCAAGGGCTTCGTCAATGGTCATATCGTCTTCTTCTATAAACAGCTGGGGAAGGGAGTGATTATCCTCATAAAAAGATACGGAATATGCGGATTCATCCAGTGCATCCGTAAGTGGCACGCCGGATGTGCTGTAAGATATGTTAAAAAGCGTATCCGTCGTAACCGGGAATGTCATTCCGTACAGACCGGCACCCTCAGGTAATTCCAGAGTGTCTGCGTCTGAAAGCCCGCGGCTAAATACCCAAGGGCAGTCCTTGTAGACAAGTTCACTTGAGGAAGCAGGTGCTTCCGAAGCATCCGCATTGCTGCTTTCGGTTGTGGCAATCGTGTCGTTTCCGGCGTCCTTCTTCTTGCCACAGCCGGTGGTAAGGGTAAGGGCAGTCGCCAGCGACAAGCCAAGTGCAAGTGTTTTCATAAATTTTTTCTTCATTTCTGTCTCTCCTTTTTAAGTGTGTTGGCAAATATCATTGCGCCAACTAGTAATATAAACGATATGAACTGCGTGCGCAATCCATTGTTTCATTATATAGACGGACTAGAATGGAAAATGGTTGGGATTTTTTGAAAAATTTTGAAGAAAAAGATACAATATGAAAATGTATCTTGCGGAAAAAGTATAAAAAAGTATAAAATAATTTAAAAAGTATAAAAAAGTATAAAAAGGTATAAAGAAATATAAAAAGTATAAAAAGAGGAAAGCAATATGATTTTAATTATAGGCGGTGCATATCAGGGAAAGTTCGAGTATGCCAAGGCAAATTTTAAAGAAGGACATCAGATTATCAACAATTTTCATAAATATGTGCGGAAGACAATGCAGCAGGGCAAAGACCCGGAGCTGGAGGCAAAGCAGCTTATGAACAAAGCGGTTCTTGCCGGAAATGCAGACAAGCTCGTTTTGGTCAGCGATGAGGTCGGAAGCGGAATTGTGCCGATTGATGCATTTGAGCGGGAATTCCGCGAGAAGAACGGACGCGTAAACTGCTATCTGGCAAGTCAGGCGGAGCAGGTTATCCGCGTGACGGCAGGAATCGGAACGCGGATTAAGTAAATTCCTGCCTTTTGGGGCAAAAGCGCGGAAATGAGAGAAAAACTCCAACATAAGCGGGAAAGATAAAAGAGAAAGTGAAGATTATGTGTAAAACTGAAAGAATCTCGCGAAATAAGAAATCAAAAATTGTATTAATCCGTCATGGCATGACGCAGGGAAATCAAGAACATCGGTATGTCGGTACGACGGATGAAGGACTGCTTCCGGAGAGTGTGGAAGAGCTGCGAGGCATGCAGGAGTTCTGGCAGAAACAGGTGCCGATGAATGGTAGAACCGTGGCAGATAGTGTACATGACGAAATCGAAATTGTACCGGGGAAAATCACATGTGAGCAGCACTGTCAAAAAAACGGTAGTAAAGAGCAAATCGTCTACGTCAGCCCGTATCTGCGCGCAAAGCAGACGGCGGATATTCTGTTCCCCGATGCAGGAAAGGTGGAAATCGCGGAATTTGCAGAGTGCAGATTTGGCGATTTTGAATATAAGAATTATGCGGAATTAAATGGCAATCCCGATTACCAGCGCTACATCGACAGTGGCGGCACGACGGCGTTTCCGGGCGGCGAGACGAAAGCAGAGTTTACAGACCGTGTGATGCGGGGATTTGAGAAGGTGTTTGTGGATGCGGAAAGCAGGGAAGGACAAAAACGGTTACGATGTGACGTTTCATTGAGAATAGAGACGGCGCACACATCCCTGTCAGACACGATCATTATCGTCGCACACGGAGGCACGATCATGGCACTGATGGATCAGTTGTCAGAGCCACACAAGGATTATTTTGACTGGCAGGTGAAGCCGGGCGAGGGAATTGCAGGATGGTTAGAAGTGACAGCGGATGGGATGCAGATTGTATCTTATGAGAAAATGAAATTGCCACAGGGTATGAAAAACGGTGCCTGATGCTATGAAATAGATGTGATAGAGGCACTATGTAAAGGCAAAGTCGTGTGAGGTATGTCAGGTAACTAACAGTACGGAATACAAATATGCAATGCAGCTATGAAAGGAAATGTAAAGTGACCGTGTTACAGGAACGAATATTTATCATTATAATTGCATGTCTGCTTGATCTGGTATTCGGCGATCCACACTGGCTGTGGCACCCGGTACAGGGGATGGGCTGGCTGATCTACCATGTGGAGACGTGGATGCGCAAGCGGTTTCGGATACGGGAAGATCGCGACGCGGATATCCGTAAAAAACAGGTGGCAGGAACATTTACAGTTGTGATCGTGATAACGGTGTCACTGCTTGTGGCGGCAGGAATCCTATATGGGTGCAACCGGATTCATCATACGTTGTATCTGGTTGTGGCAATCTGGATGTCATACCAGATGCTGGCAGCCTGCTCGCTTCGGCGGGAGAGCATGAAGGTGTGCAAGGCACTCGAAGCCGGGGATGTGGAACAGGCGAGAACGGCGGTATCCATGATCGTTGGCAGAGATACAGCATCGCTCACCGAGGAAGGCATCGCGAAGGCAGCGGTGGAAACGGTCGCTGAAAATACGTCGGACGGCGTGATCGCCCCGCTTTTTTATATGTTTTTGTTCGGTCCGGTCGGTGCGTGGGTGTACAAAGCAATTAATACGATGGACTCCATGCTTGGATATAAGAACGACAAATATCGGTATTTTGGAACGTGCGCGGCGCGTGTGGATGATGTCGTGAATTTCATTCCGGCACGACTTTCCGCGTGGCTGATGGTTGGTGCGGCAGGCATTTTGGGTATGGATATGGCTGGAGCGGCACGGATTCATTTGCGGGATCGACGAAACCATGCAAGCCCGAACTCCGC